>JANNDN010000272.1:0-3008 GCA_031387795.1 Sphingomonas sp. | reverse complement strand
CATCAAGAAGCCATCGCCAGCAGAGCCGTGATCCGGTCCGCCTCGGCGGCGGGCTTGTCGGCGCGGATCCGGCTAACACGCGGGAAGCGCATTGCCAGTCCCGACTTGTGGCGGGTGGAGGCGTGGATTGAGTCGAATGCGACCTCGAGCACCAGCGCCTTCTCGACCTCGCGCACCGGGCCAAACCGCTGGAGCGTGTGCCCGCGCACCCAGCGGTCGAGCCACTTCAATTCCTCGTCGGTGAACCCGAAATAAGCTTTGCCCACCGGCAGCAAATCACCCCCTTCGGTCCAGCAGCCGAAGGTGAAATCCGAGTAAAAGGAAGAGCGTTTCCCCGAGCCTCGCTGGGCGTACATCAGCACGCAATCGGCGACGAGCGGATCGCGCTTCCATTTGTACCACAAGCCGGCTCGGCGCCCGCCGACGTAGAGGCTGTCGCGGCGCTTGAGCATCAGCCCCTCGATCGCCGAATCGCGGGCGTTCATGCGCAAATTCTCGAGCGCCTCGAAACTCGCCGCCTCGATCAGTTGCGAGAGGTCGAACCGCTCGGGGTCGAGGCGGGTAACGAAGTCCGCCAGCCGCTCGCGCCGCTCGCTCCACGGCCGGGTTCGCAAATCCTCCTCGCCGTCGAACAATATGTCGTAGAGCCGGACGAATGCCGGATAGCCGGTCAGCATCTTCTTGCTCACCGTCTTGCGGCCGAGCCTTTGCTGGAGCGCGTTGAAGCTCGCCGCGGCGCCGCCATGCACCTCCTCGGCGCCTTGTCCCGTTCCGCGCACCAGCAGCTCGCCGTCGAGCACCCCGACTTCGCCGAACGCCTCGGCGACATCGGGGAAGCTGCCCGAAATGTCGTCGCCGGTGCGGCTGAACAGCCTCGTCTGTCCGCCCGCGTGGACCAGCTGAATGCGGATTCCATCCCATTTCCACTCGGCCGCATAATCGTCGAGGCTGACCCGGTTCGCCTCGAGCGGATGGGCGAGCATGAATGGCCGGAACACGGGGATGTCGCGAGCGGTCGGCTGATCCGCGCGTCCTTCGGCCCAGTCGAACAGCTCCGGGAACGGCGGCTTCAGCCCGTGCCACACTTCCTCGACCGCTTCGACATCGAGCCCGAAGGCGTCGGCGAACGCCTGCTTGGCGAGGCGCGCGGAAATGCCGACCCGAAGCGCCCCGGTGGCGAGCTTGAGCACCGCGAACCGGCCCGACGAGTCGAGATGGTCGAGCATCGCCGCGAGCACACCCGGGGCCTTCGCCTTGCTCGCTAGCCGCAGCCGCTCGACCGCGTCCGACAGGCGGATCGAGCCGTCATCGACCTCGGGAGGCTCGCCTTCGGGCATCGGCCACAGCAGCGAGATCGTCTCGGCCCCGTCCCCGACATAGTCGCGGCTCATCCTCAGCAGCACCGGATCGATCCACTCCTCCGCCAGCGCCCGGACCGCGGCCGGTTTGACGTGGGGGATGTCGAGCGTGCCGGTGAGCGCGGCCAGAGCAAGCCCGCGGTCGGGATCGGGGGTCTCCTTGAGATAATCCCCGATCAACCTGAGCTTGGTCAGCCGCGAGCGGGTATAGACGAGATCGTCGAGCAGCTGGGAGAAAGCGCGCATCGCCGCTTCAATGCGCGAACCGCGCTCGGGTGCCGCCAGCACCACTCGCGATCCCGCCCTTCCGGTTGACAAAAATGGTGGTTTTCGTCATTGGGACGCGAGAACCGGGCGGCGTGATGCGCCGCCTCAACTTTTTCAGCTTCAGGAAATTCCGCGATGGCCAAGCCGGCAACCGTCAAGATCAAGCTCGTCAGCAGCGCCGACACCGGCTTCTTCTACGTGACCAAGAAGAACCCGCGCAACACGACCGAGAAGATGAGCTTCCGCAAGTATGACCCGGTCGCGCGCAAGCACGTCGAGTTCAAGGAAGCCAAGATCAAATAAGGGTCAGTCCGCGTTCCGCGCGGGGTTCTGATCGTCCGCACGCTTTGAAGCGGCTCCGGATTCGGGGCCGCTTTCTCGTTGTTCGGCCTGGGTGCCCGTCTGGCCGAGGAGGTCGTGGACGGTCTGGACGAAGCGCGACACCGAAATCGGCTTGGCGACATAGGCAAGCGCCCCCGCCTCCCGCGCCCGATCCTCGTCGCCACTGGTCGAATAAGCGGTGACCGCCATGATCGGGACTTCGCGCAATGTTTCGTCGGCGCGGAACAGACGGATGAGCTCGAGCCCGCTGATATGCGGCAGCTGGATGTCGGTGATGATCAGTTCGGGCGCGAACGCCAAAGCGGTCTCGAGCGCGCGGCGGCTGTCGAGCACGGCCTCGGTCACATGATCGTGCGCCTCGAGCAGGTCGCAGAACAACTTGATGTTCAGCGCATTGTCCTCGACGATCAGGATCCTCGCCACTTCGGCCCTCCTCCTCCGGAACCAAGTCCTAGTCCGTGCATCGTCAAACTCCAACCGATCCCTATGCGCTCGCACTGGCGGCGCTCGGGGCAACGCTCGACGAGCCGCGGCGGGCGCAGCGCTTCCTCGACCTGACCGGAATCGGGACAGACGAGCTCCGCCGCCGCGCCGGCGATCCGCGGCTGCTCGCCTCGCTGATCGCCTTTCTCGAGGCGCACGAGCCCGATTTGCTCGCGGTCAGCGCGGCGCTTGGGCTAAAAGCCGGGGAGCTTGTCGCCGCTCGGCAGGCCCTGGAAGAGGGAGAAACATGAGCAACACCGTTCTCATCACGGGCGCCACCGCCGGGTTCGGGGAAGCCGCCGCGCGCAAGTTCGCCGGAGAGGGTTGGCGGGTGATCGGAACCGGCCGCCGCGGCGAGCGTCTGCGGGCACTCGGCGACGAGCTTGGCGACCGCTTCCTCGGGCTCGAGATCGACATGCGTGACCACGCAGCGGTCGAGAGTCTGGCCGAGCTCGACGGCGATTGGGGCGCGATCGACCTTTTGATCAACAATGCCGGGCTCGCTCCGCCGATGGGCGGACTCTCCGATTCGGACTGGGACAGGATCGCGACTGTCCT
>JANNDN010000262.1:0-4203 GCA_031387795.1 Sphingomonas sp. | reverse complement strand
CCGGCCGCTGCCGCGCCGAGCAAGTGCGCGCCAATCTCGCGGTCGCGGTCGAGGCGACCCGGCCGCAGATCGATGGTCCGGTGACGCTCGCCCGTTTCGATTGCCCCGCCAGCCGGATCGCGGTCGCCGCGCCGCGCTTCGATGCCAGAGCGAGTTTCAACGAATCGTTCACCGAGGTCGACGGCTCGGGGCGGATGGCGATGACCTCCTTCGTTGCCGGTGCCAATGCGCTGGCCAATTTCACCGGCGATCTTACCTACAAGGGACCGCTCGAGGATATTCGCGGGCGGGTCCGGATTGCGGCGCGCAATTCGCGGCTGGCGACGATCCGCGCCGACCGCACCGGGCTCGACGCCGCTTATGCGCTCGGCATCCGCAGCGGCAAGTTCAATATCCTTGGCCGCTTTCTTGCCAACAGCGCGGCGCTCGACCCGGCGATGCTGGCGAGCGTGACCGGACCGCTCGACGCCGCCGCCTCGACCCCGATCGGGCCGGTCGCCAAGGCGATGGTCGGGGCGATGCGGCGCACCGCGGGCAATTTCGACATTGCGGGTGATATTCGCGCGGTCAATTTCCCCGGCGGCGGCGCAGTCCGTATCGGCGATTCGACGCTGGCCGGCCCGGGTGGCGCGCGGGCGCGCATTTTCGGCGGCAGCGGCGTGACCTATTACTGGCCCTCGACCGGGATGCGGATCGACTCCAACATCGCCACCGAGGGCGGCGGCCTGCCCCGCGCCCGGGCGCTGCTGCGTCAGCCGCGACCCGGATCGCCAATGAGCGGGCGGGTCGAAGTCGCGCCTTATTTGGCCGGTCAGACCCAGCTCGCGCTGGCCCCGATCACTTTCGGTCCAGCGGGCAATTCGACGCGGTTCAGCACGATAGCGCAACTCGACGGGCCATTCCCCGACGGGCGAGTGCGGGCCCTCCGCCTTCCGCTTGAGGGGCGGATCGGTCGCGGTGGCAGCTTCGTGCTCGGCACTGCTTGCGCAGTCGTCAGCTTCGATTTCGCGCAGTTCGGGGGACTTCAGCTGGGTCGAACCCGGCTGCCGGTGTGCCCGACCGGCGGGGCGATCGTGACCAAGCAGGGTTCGGGCCCGGTCCAGACCAATGCGCGGATCGGCGCGATCGCGCTCGACGGGCGGTTGGGCAGTTCGCCGTTCAGGCTCAATGCTTCGAGCGGGCTGTTCAAGGGCGATCGCTTCACTCTCAATCAGCTCGCCGCCCGGCTCGGCAAATCGGCCACCCCGATCGTCTTCGACGCGGCGCGGTTCGACGGGACTTTCGCGGGCTCGGGGATCAACGGCACCTTTACCGGCGGTAAAACGGTGATCGGCACCGTCCCGTTGCTGCTCGACGAAAGCGCAGGCAAATGGCGCTCCTATCGCGGCGATATCACGGTCGACGCGCGCGCCCGGGTCAGCGACCGCTTCCCCGATCCCCGCTTCTACCCATTGATCACCAACGACCTCCATTTGACCATCGCCGGCGGCAGCGTCCGCGCGACCGGCAGCGCGCTTCATCCGCGCAGCGGCAACCGGGTGCTGGACGTCGCCATCGATCACCGCCTGGCGAACGGTGAGGGCCATGCCGACCTCAATGTCCCCGGCCTCGCCTTCGGCCCCGGCTTCCAGCCCGACGAGCTGACCCGTCTGACCGAAGGCGTCGTCGCGCTGGTCAAGGGGACGGTCAGCGGCACCGGCCGGATCGACTGGAATGCGGCGGGCAAGGTCACCTCGAGCGGCGATTTCTCCACCAGCGGGCTCGACCTTGCGGCGCCGTTCGGGCCGGTCGAGGGAATTTCGGGGACGCTCCATTTCAGCGACCTGCTCGGGCTCACCAGCGCGCCCGGCCAGACGCTCACGATGCGCTCGATCAACCCCGGCATCCTCGTCGAGAACGGCCAGATTCGCTATCAATTGCTGCCCGGCCAACTGATCAGGATCGAGCGCGGCGAGTGGCCGTTCATGGGCGGGCGACTGGTGCTCCAGGAGACCATTCTGAATTTCGGCCGGCCGACCGCCAAGCGGCTCACGTTTGAGGTCGTCGGCCTCGACGCCAAGACCTTCGTCGACACGCTGGGCTTCGGCGGGCTCGAGGCCGAGGGCACCTTCGACGGCGTGCTGCCGATGATCTTCGATGAAAATGGCGGACGCATCGTCGGGGGGCGGCTCGATTCGCGCGGCGCCGGCGTGCTTGCCTACACCGGTGCGGTCAGCAAGGCGGACCTCGGCACCATGGGCAATATTGCCTTCAGCGCGCTCAGGGACCTGCGCTTCCGCGCGATGACCATCCGTCTCGACGGCGATCTGGCGGGCGAATTCGCGGCTCGATTGTCGGTCGACGGGGTCGCCATCGGCCAGTCCAATTCGACCCAGAAATTCATTCGCGGGCTGCTCGCCAAGATCCCGCTGCGGCTCACCGTCAACATCACCGGCCCGTTCCGCGCGCTGATCGCGACCGCCAAGTCGGTCAAGGATCCGCGCACCCTGATCGGCGATGTTCTGCCCCGGCCGCTCGACGATATTCCCGGGATCACGACCGAGATCCGCCGGTCCGAGGAGCGCGAACAGCAGACCCAGACCCCGGTCGCCGAACAGGTCAATGTCGCCCCGCCAACCAGTCCCAATGAAAGATGAGCTTATGCCACAGATGATCCCCACCCCACGGCTGCTGCTGCTCGCCGCGCTCGCCGCGCCGATCGGCGGATGCATTTCGGTCAAATCGCCGGAAAAGCCGATCGACATCAATCTCAATGTCACCATCCGGCAGGAGGTGCTGGTGAGGCTCGAGCGCGAAGTTCAGACCTTGATCGACCGCAATCCCGAAGCCTTCCCGCAGCCGAAGCCGCGATGACCATCGCTCGGCTGGCCCTGATCGCAGGTGGCCTGATCGCTTTGGCGGTGGCCGGGGCGGAGACGGCGGTGGCGCAATCGCCCGCGCTCGACCTGGCCCGCGCGCAAGGGAGCGTTGGCGAGCGGTTCGATGGCTATGTGGGGGTTTCGGGGCCGGTGGGCGCGGCGGTCCGCAACCAGGTGGCGGCGATCAACATCAAGCGCCGCTCGCTCTATTCGAGCCTCGCCGCGCAAAAGGGCGTGAGCCCGAGCGACGTCGGGCTGACCGCGGGCTGCCAGCTGTTGGCGCGATTGACGGTGGGCGAGGCTTATTTGCTGTCCGACGGGCGCTGGCGGCGCAGGTCGGCGGGCGAGGCGTCGGTCGCCCCCGCTTATTGCTAGCGAATGGCCGCGAAACTGGCGCGAAATTCGGGCTGGAGCGCGGCGAGGAACTCGGCGGTGACGGGCAGTTCGACGTCATAATCGCCCTCGACATAGGGGCCGGCGACATAAGGGTCGGCGTGGAATAGCAGCGCGTTGAAGGGCTTGCCCTTGGCGCCCTTGGGAATGATCGCGAGATCGGCGAACTTGGGGCATTGGTTGAACAAATCGTCGGGCCCTCCCGCATCCTCGGGACCGCGCTTTTCCGCCCGCTGTTTGTCGAGCGCCGCGCAATAGGACTTGGCGAACAGAGTTTCGAGCGCAACCGGGCCGCCGCTCAGCAAATCGGTGAAGGCGATCGCGCGCCCGGCCTGGCGGTCCCACAATAACGCTTTGGTCCCGTGATTGGGATGCGCACCGCCGGTGAACACATACCAATTGTCGGCCACACTGAGCAGCCGTGGCGAATCGCCCTCGACCTCATATGCGTCGCTCTGTTCATAGCCGTTGAAGTCGAACCCGTTCTTTTCGCGCTCGGCCTTGTCCACGGTCGCGGCGGCGAGATTCTCCGCTTTCAGCTTCATCGAGGCGGCGCGAATCCAGTCCGCGAGCACCGGAATCGCCGCGACTTCGGCCGGGTAGGACAGGCCCCAGCTGAGCAAATCGGTCGCCTCCTCTTCGGCAACGGCTTTGGCTGGCGCTGTGGCTTTCGCCGCCTCATTGGTTTTGGCGGAATTGGTCGCGGGCGCCTGACTCTGGCAGGCGGCGAGGGCCAGGAGTCCGATGATCAGCGGCAGTTTCATGGCCTGCTTGTGCCACGCCGGCGCAAGCGGCGAAAGCGGGCTGCTCGCGGTTGACTAATCACTGCCCGGTTCATAAAGGGTCCGCGCCTTGGCGGGCCCGTCGCCGCCATGTTCCTACCCCTGCCCGGAGCGTTCCACTGAACGATGCCGCGCACATGATGGAGTTGAGGCGCATGGTTGCGAACGGG
>JANNDN010000251.1:0-1524 GCA_031387795.1 Sphingomonas sp. | reverse complement strand
CGCCACTACAGTGTCGACCGGCAAGCCGGGGCACGAGACCCCGACCGGCGTGTTCACGATCCTGCAGAAGGACCCGAACCACCATTCGAGCAAATACAACAATGCCCCGATGCTGTTCCAGGAACGCCTCACTTTGGACGGAGTCGCGCTCCACGCCGGCGGCCTGCCCGGCTATCCCGAAAGCCATGGCTGCGTTCACCTGCCGCTCGAGTTCGCCAAGCTGCTGTTCGGGATCACCCATCTCGGCGGGACGGTGATCGTCGCGGGCGCGGCCGGAGAACCGACCATGGTCCCCGATCCGGGCGTGCTTGGCCCGACCAACACCGGCATGACCCAGCCGATCGCGCCCGGCGCTCCGTTCCGCTGGCAGCCGCAGCTGTCACCCACGGGCCCGGTCACCGTCGTCATCTCGCGCAGCGACCAGAATGCGGTCGTGCTGCGCAACGGAGTCGAGATTGGGCGTTCGCGGGTGCACATCCCCGATGACGATTTCGAGACCCATGTGATGACTTTTTCGGGGCTTGATAACGGTCGGCCGGAATGGATTTACGTCGGCGTGCCGGGCCATGGCGGCGAAGCTGGCAGACCCGCCGATTCGACCATCCTGTCGGGTGCGCAGATGCCCCCCGCCTTTGTCGCCGCGCTGAGCTCGATCATTACCCCCGGAGCGACGATCCTGCTCACCGAAGCGCCGCTTACCCCGACCACGACCGGCAAGGGCCTGACCGTCCTCGACGGCGCGAAGTGAGGCTCGTCTAGGGTTCGAAGCCCATGAGCTCGAACTCGATCCGCGCGTCCTCCTGGATGCGCCGCTTCTGCTCGGTGGTCAGCACTTCGGCGGCCGGCCGGCGGTCCTTGCGATAGGCCGATTTGGCGCGCGGGGGCCGCGTCGGGGTCGGCTGGCCGAGGCGCGCAGCAAGATCGGCGAGCCGCTCCCACATCTCCGCGTACCTCCAGACCTCGTCGACGAGAACTTTCCCGTCCGCATAATAAAGCGGGTGATTGAGGTAGCTTTTGGTTTCGATCGCTTCCTCGATTTCTTTGTCGAGGGTGGAGTTGGCCTTGTCGGGGTCTTTGGCGATTTCCCACCAGGCGCGCGAGATGACCTTCTCATAGGGATGGCGCTCGACGGTGAATTTAAAGGCGCGGTCCCATAGTCCCGGAAGCTTGGCCTGAATCTCCTGACTCGGCATATGGTTGATGAAGCGCTTGGTGCCGTCGGGCCCAAGGTTGTTGCGCGGCTTGCCCCCGAACATCGTGCGGATGGGCTCGTCATTGCCCGCGATCGGGGTGCAGATATCGCGCCCCGAGCACCAGCTGCTGAGCACGATCTCGAGGCTGGTGCCGCCGACCTTGCGGGTTTTCACGAAGATGAAATTATGACTGAACGAGGCGATCATCCTGCACCCGATAGCAGAATCTTGGGCTCAGGCAGCTTCCATCTTGCGCGATTTTCGCTGGCGCCCGCGCGACCAGTCGAACGAAATCCGAAATTAAAATCGGCCGCCGTGTAACTTCGGGCAA
>JANNDN010000226.1:0-2541 GCA_031387795.1 Sphingomonas sp. | reverse complement strand
CGCGCTGATCGACGACGAGGAAGCGACCCTGAAAACTTTCCGCCACGAGGGCAATATGGTCCGCCTCGACCCCGCCAACCGCCAGTACGAGCCGCAGCGCTATTCGCCCGACCGGGTCAAGATCCAGGGCCGGCTGGCGGGGCTGATCCGCCGCTACTGAGCGGTTGACGCGGAAGCGGGATACGCGGGGGCGGCACCCGCCACCGCCACGGATGGTCGCCAATCTGTTCGGCAACGCTGGCGACGCGCTGCTCCTCGCCCAGATAGATCGCCAGCCCGCCGGTGCGCTCGAGCGCGGGCCGGTCCAGCTTGAGCCAGCGCGGCCGGCAATCGCCCGGCAGGCGGCGGTCGGACACGACGATGTCGGCCGCTCGACACGCGCGGATGAACGGCACCCAGTCGAGAAAATTGCGGCTTCGGGTGGCGAGCAGCCGCCAGCGCCGGCCCTCGCCCGCTATATCGACAACGCAGGCATCGCGCGAACAGCGACTGAACGCCTGCTCGTCGAGAAACCCCGCTTCGCCGTCGAACCCCGATGCTTCGCTGAGGGTCGAGCGGATGTAGTCTCCCGACCGCGGGCGCAGGATCGCCGGGGCGCCGTTGCCGGCGATCACCGCCAGGTGACGCCCGTCGCCGGTGACCAGCAGGCTCGGGATCGGCGCCAGAGCCGCGCCTGCCACCCCGATCCCGATCGGGAGCAGTCCGGCGCGGCGCACCCGGCCTTGCCACAGGCATAGCCACAGCCCGCCCGCGACCATCGCCGCGAACGCCCACACCGGCATCGACGGCAACGCCGCGACCGCGCCTTTGGCCGCCGCGACCTGATGCGCGAGCCACAGGAGCAGGAGGATCGAGCGCTCCGCAAGCCACCACATCGGCGGGGCGAGGCCAAGCGGTTCGAGCAGCAGCGCGAGCG
The DNA here is from genome assembly GCA_031387795.1 of Sphingomonas sp. Taxonomy (GTDB): domain Bacteria; phylum Pseudomonadota; class Alphaproteobacteria; order Sphingomonadales; family Sphingomonadaceae; genus Sphingomicrobium. The sequence goes on along the minus strand of JANNDN010000226.1, from coordinate 1,625 downwards.
CCTCGAGCGGCATGATCACGAAGGTGGTCAGCGGAATGGCGACGATATTGGCCGCGACCCCGTACAGGCCGGCGCGGTGGAAGTGATAAAGCGCCAGCGGGACGAGCGCGAACTCGACCGCGATCCCGGTTGCGACCAGCCCGCCCAGCGACCGCGCGAAGCGCGCCGCAAGCCCCTCTTCGCGGCGCGACAGCAAGCGCCTCGACCAAGCGGTGGAGTGGAGCGCGACGATCGCGGTCGCCGCCGCGAAACTCATCTGGAAGCTCGCTCCAGCGACCGATTCGGGACGGAAGATGAGGACGATCAGCGCGCCCGTCGCGACCAGGCGCATGCTCAGTGCGTCGCGGCCGAGCGCAATGCCGCCAAGCACGAGCAAGGCGGCGATGCAGCTGCGGACGGTCGGCACCTGCATCCCAGTGAGCAAAGTGTAGCCGACCCCGGCCAATGCCCCGACCGCGGCCGCGACCAGCACCAGGTTGAAGCGCAAAGCGAGCGCCGGGACCAGCGCGAGCAAGCGCAATGTCAGGAGCATCGCGAATCCAACCACCGCGGCGATGTGCAGTCCACTGACCGAAAGCAGATGGGTGAGGCCGCTTCGCCGCATCGCGTCGGCGTCGTCCTTGCCGACTCCGTTCTGGTCGCCGGTGACGAGCGCAATCGCGATCCCGCCCGCGCTCCCCGGAATGTGCCTGGCGATCAGGCGGCGCAGGTTTTCGCGGGCGCCGTCGAGCCCCGCGGCGCTGCCCGGCTCAAGCACCCGCGGCGGACCCAGCGCGCGCCCGACCGCGCCGATCCCGCGAAACCAGGCGTCGCGCGCGAAATCATGCGTTCCCGGGAGCGCCATCGGCGGCGGCGGGGTGAGCCGCGCGCGAAGCTCGATCCTGGCCCCGGAGGCAAGGCGCGGCGGCGCGTCCCTGGCGTCCAGCGAGACCCGGATCCGCGGCGGCAAAGCGTGATCCTCCGGTAGCAGAGTCAGCCGCACCGATTCGCGCGCGCTCAGCACTTCGACCCGCTCGACCCGCGCCGCGAACGACACCACTTGCGGCCGGTCGAGCGGCTCCCGGGCAACCCATTCCGCCCGCGCCCAGACGATCGCACATCCCGCGCAGGCGGCGAGCCCGAACCAGCCAAGCGCGCGCCCGCTCCGGCCCGGAACCAGTGCGAACCCCGCCACCGCGGCTGCCGCGGCGACCGCGAGCAGCGCCTGCCATTGAAATTGCGAAGGGAACGCGAACCACAAGCCGATGCCGGTGACCAGACCGACCACCGCCCATGGCGGCAATTGCGCGCGCTCGGCCTCGAGGAAGCGCTCGACGCCCCCGAATGCCGCTGTCGGCCACGCCCTCCAATAGCCCCGAGCACGCTGTGGAAGAGGCGCTTGCCCTATGTTAGGGGCGCTCATCCATTGCATTGCCTGACGACAAGAAGGGAAAGACGGCTTGAGCGCAAGCGGCAAGATTGCAGGCGTGGTGACCCGCTTTGCACCCTCCCCGACCGGCTTCCTCCACATCGGCGGGGCGCGCACGGCCTTGTTCAACTGGCTGTTCGCGCGGCACCACGGGGGCAAGTTCCTGCTGCGCATCGAGGATACCGACAAGGCGCGCTCGACGCAGCCGGCGATCGCC
>JANNDN010000221.1:0-1862 GCA_031387795.1 Sphingomonas sp. | reverse complement strand
GCATTGATTGAATCGGTTCCGAAACCAGGGAGGCGATGAACATGCCGGCACGGCCGAGTTGGCGCGGACAGATCAAGCTGGCGCTGGTCAGCATTCCGGTCGAGCTTTTTCCAGCCACCAAGGCGGGCAAGTCGATCGCCTTTCACCAGGTCCACGAACCGTCGGGCCAGCGCGTCCGCTACGAGAAGATCGTGCCCGGGATCGGGCCGGTCGACCGCGACGACATTCTCAAAGGCTATGAAGTCGACAAGGGCGAATATGTTCTGCTGGACCCCGAGGAGATCGAGAAGGTCAAGCTCGAGAGCCGCAAGACGCTCGAACTGACCCAGTTCGTCGATCTGTCCGACATCGACCCGATTTATTTCGACAAACCTTATTACGTCGTTCCCGCCGACGACCTCGCCGAGGAAGCCTTCGTCGTCCTCCGCGACGCGTTGCGCAAAACCAAGAAGGTCGGGGTCGGTCAGCTCGCGATGCGCGGTCAGGAATATGTGGTGAGCTTGAAGCCGTGCGGGCGCGGCATGGTGCTCGAGACGCTTCGCTACGCCGACGAAGTCCACAAGGCCGGGTCCTATTTCCGCGACATCGGCGACGCCAAGCCCGACCCCGATCTGCTCGACATGGCGGAAATGCTGATCGCCAAGAAAGCCGGCGACTTCGACGCGTCGGAGTTCGAAAATCGTTATATCGAGGCGCTGCGCGGGCTGATCGATGAGAAGATCAGGAAGAAGGGCAAGCGCGTAATCCAGGATCTCTCCTCGGACGAAGTGCCCAAGGGTTCGAACGTCGTCGATTTGATGGCCGCGCTCAAGAAGAGCATCGAGGGCGGTGGGCGCGAAACCCCGGCGAAGGCCAAGGCCGCGGCGAAGAAGCCGGCGGCGAAAAAGGCTCCGGCGAAAAAGGCGCCGGCGCGCAAGCGGGCGTAAAGGGATGGCGCGCAAGCCCAAGCTCGACATCAAAACCTATAACGAAAAGCGCGATTTCGCGAAGACGAAGGAGCCGCGCGGGCGCAAATTGAAGGGTAAAGGCGACAGCTTCGTGGTCCAGAAGCACGACGCGTCGCGCTTGCATTACGACTTCCGGCTCGAGCTCGACGGGGTGCTCATAAGCTGGGCGGTGCCCAAGGGGCCAAGCCTCGACCCCGCGACCAACCGGCTGGCGATGCGGACCGAGGACCACCCGCTCGACTATGGGACGTTCGAGGGGACTATTCCCAAAGGCGAATATGGCGGCGGCACGGTGATGCTGTGGGACCGCGGCCGCTGGATCCCGCACCCCGGCAAGGACCCAGTGAAAACGCTCGCGGAGGGCCACCTCCACTTCACGCTCGAGGGCGCGCGGATGAAGGGCGAATGGGTGATGTTCCGATTGAAGGGCAAGGCCGGCGAAAAGGCCGAGCCGTGGATGCTCAAGAAAGTCACCGACGCGTTCGCAATGCCCGACGATGGCGAGGCGTTGGTGGACGGTTTCACGACCAGCGTGACGACCGAGCGGACGATGGCGGAGATCGCGGGCGGCGCGAAGAAAGGCGGCCGGGCGAAGAAGCCGAGCGGCGCCGCGCCCCCCGGGTTCGAATCGCCCCAGCTCGCCACTTTGGTCGACGCGGTCCCCACCGGCACCGGCTGGATCCACGAATATAAATATGACGGCTACCGCCTGCTGATCGCCACCGGCGACGGCAATGCGACCGCCTGGACCCGCAACGGCAACGACTGGAGCGTCAAGTTCGCGCCGCTGGTCAAGGCCGCCTCGGCGCTGCCCGCGGGCTGCCTGATCGACGGTGAGGCGGTGGCGCTGGGCAAGGACGGCAAGCCGAGTTTCCAGCTGCTTCAGGCGGGCCTCAAGGACGGCCGCGCCGACCT
>JANNDN010000219.1:0-10460 GCA_031387795.1 Sphingomonas sp. | reverse complement strand
TCCTTACCCAGCTTGCTGAAGAGTCTGAACATCGAAGTCGCGCCTTTCCACAAGGAATCTCGAAGGCTCTATCCCGGATACGGTGTGTGAAGCGTTGAAGGCTTTGGTTAACGGGCGTTTCCGTGCCGAAGCTGTGCTATTTGAGGCCGGAACTTGAACCATTGTGTATTAGACTTATAATACACTCGTGAACGATTGACCGGTCCGCGCTCAGCCGCGACACTCCGGCCGAAAGGAATTGATGCGATGACGAGCGAGACGGCCACCAAAGACGCGACCGCAACGAAACTGAAGCTCGACCCGCCAGAGGCACTTCAGCCGATCGCCCCGGCCGACACTGCGGGCCTGGTGCCCTTGAAGACCGAGGAGGTCGGCGCGCTCGAGCAGAAGGTCGCCAAGTTCGTCGAGGAATTGGCCGCACTCGACAGCAACAGCCCCGAATTCGGCAAGAAGGTCGACCAATTGACCGCGATGGGCCGCAAGGAGATCGCCGAGGCCGCGGGCGCCTCCAACCGCTTCCTCGAGCGGCCGGTCAAGGCAATCGACGCCGACACCGGGATCGGCGCCGACCTCACCGAGCTCCGCCGCACGGTCGAGAAGCTCGATCCCAAGGAAGCGGGCAAGGGCATGACCACCCGCAAATTCCTCGGCATCATCCCGTTCGGGAACAAGGTGAACAATTATTTCGACAAATACCGGTCGAGCCAGACCCACATCAGCGCGATCCTCCAGCGCCTTGCGAACGGCAAGGACGAACTGCTGATGGACAATGCCGCGATCGACACCGAACGCGGCGGGCTGTGGAAGACGATGCACAAGCTCGAGCAGATGATCCACATCTCCAAGAGCCTCGACTCGAGTCTCGAAGACAAGGCCGCGGAACTGGACGCGTCCGAGCCCGCCAAGGCCAAGGCGATCCGCGAAAGCGCCTTGTTCTACACCCGCCAGCGGACCACCGATCTGCTCACCCAGATGGCAGTGACCGTCCAGGGCTATCTCGCGCTCGACCTCGTCAAGAAGAACAATGTCGAGCTGGTGAAGGGCGTCGACCGCGCCTCGACCACCACCGTTTCGGCGCTGCGCACCGCGGTCACCGTGGCCTCGGCGATGTCGAACCAGCGCCTCGTGCTGGAACAGATCACCGCGCTCAACACCACCACTGCGGGGATGATCGACACCACCGGCGAGCTGTTGAAAACGCAATCGGGGGCGATCCACGAGCAAGCGTCGAGTTCGACCATCCCGCTCGAGACGTTGCAGCGCGCGTTCCAGAACATCTATGACACGATGGACCAGATCGACGCTTTCAAGCTCGCCGCACTCGCCAACATGAAACAGACCGTCGCGACTCTCGGCAGCGAGGTCGAGAAATCGAAGGGCTATATCGCCCGCGCCGAGGGCGTCGCCCAGGGCAAGCTCGAGAATCAGGCGTCGCCGTTCGAGGCGCTCGAGGCGCGGTGAGCGCGCGATGACCAGCGACGAGATCGGGCGGCTGTTCGCTGAAGCCGAGGAGCGGTTCGACCGCGCCGCCGGGCTTTCGCACCGCACCGGCAAAGCGGTCGCGCGCGCCGATTCCATCCTCACCCGGGTCGGCGCGCGCGACAGCGCCGAGCGCGCCGCCGCCAGGCGCGAGCGCAAACGGCTCAATGCCGGGCTGGGCCGGGCATTGCGCAACGCCGCGCTCGCGGTCCTGGCGGTGTGGATCGCAACCATGGTGTTCGGCTACATCCAGCCTATCGGCCTGTTCGGACTGCTCGCCGCGGTCGCCGCCGGAGCGGTGCTGGTTGGTCTGGTATTCGCGGGTTCGAGGCGGAGCGCGCGGCCGGCGCTGCCCTCCCCCACCCTCACCGGCACCGAGCTCGTCGATCGGCTCGATTCGTACCTCTATCGCACCCGGCCCGCGCTTCCGCCGCCGGCGCAAAGCGAGGTTGACCGAATGCTCGCCGCTTTGCCCGCGCTCAAACCCTCGCTCGAGCGGGTGCCCGCGCTCGATCCCGCGGCGAGCGACGCGCGCCGGCTGATGGGCACCCATCTGCCCGGGCTCATCGACCGCTATCTCGCCGTGCCGGCCGCCTATCGCGCGCACAGCGAAGGCGGCGAGCCGAGCGTCGACGACCGGCTGATCGAGGCGCTTCGGGCCGGCCGCGGGGCGCTCGACGATTTCGGCGGCCAGCTCGCCCGCGACCAGGTCACCGCGTTCGAGACTCAGGGCCGCTTCATCGAGAGCCGCTATCCCGAGGATCCGGTCGAGCGCTGATTGAATTGGGCGTTGCGGCGGGCGCCGCATCGGTGCAGTGTCGGGGTCCTGATCGGCGCAGGGGGCGGGACCGGGTGCTAGAGCTTCGCAAGACATTTTACCGCCAGCTCGAACCGTCGGCCTGGCGCAAGAAGGGCCTCTCGCCCGTCAACCACTTCCTCGTCTATCTGATCATCATCGCGGTGATCGAGGCGGTGATCGACACCGAGCCGATGATTTCCGACGGCCGCGAGCCTCTGCTCAACAACATCGAATTCGGGCTCGGGATGATTTTCCTGGTCGAATATGTCTCGCGGGTTTGGGTCGCGGTCGAAAATCCGCGCTTCGCCAAATATCGCTACCCGCGCCTGCGCTACATGATGAGCCCGATCGCGATTATCGACCTGGTGGCGGTGATCCCGGCGCTGTTCGCGTTCGGCGGCGCTTCCAGCCTAGTGCTGCGATTCTTCCGGGTGGTGCGGATGGTCCGGCTGGCCAAGCTCGGCCGCACGTCCAAGGCATTCAAATTGCTGCGTGAGGCATTCGTCCAAAAGCGGCAGGAATTCGCGCTCATTCTCGGCATGTTGCTGGTCACCATCCTCGCCGCCGGATCCCTGCTTTACTGGGCTGAAGGCGACGCGCAGCCCGACAAGTTCGGGAGCATTCCGCGGGCGATGTGGTGGGCGATCATCACCTTGACCACGGTCGGTTATGGCGATGCCTTTCCGATCACCCCCTTGGGCAAGTTCCTGGCCGGCGGGATCGCGATCATGGGCGTGATGCTGATCGCCTTGCCAACCGGCCTGTTCGCCGCGAGCTTCACCGAGGCGATGGAGAAAGAGCGCGACGAGGACGCCATCGAGGAAGAGGAACGGTTGAAATCCTGAACCCGGCAAGCGGTGCCTGATTGCGCGGGCGCGCGGGTCAGCCCATGATGCCGGCGCGACAAGCAACGGCGGGAGCGTGATGGGGATGGAACTGGTCCTGGCCAGTTTGTATAAGCCAACGGGCTGGCAGAGGTGGCGGCTTCCGCCGGCGGTGCCGCCGTTCAACACGCGCACCCACCGCATCTTCTCGCTGGTGTGGATCGCTGCCTTCCTGCTGGCGATCATCGGGCCCGCGGCGGGCATCTACGTCCGCTACACCGCGCCCAAGAGCAATTCGCAGCTGCTGCTGGGGAGCCGCGCCGGATTTGCGGTCAGTCCGCGCGACGCCACGAAAATCCGCTTCGTCGTTGGTTCTTCGGCGCGCGAGGCGGGGCTTCGCCGCGGCGACCAGATCACCGCCGTTTACGGCCTGCCGCTGCCCCGCACGATGCCGTTCAACGAGGAAGCCCTCGCCGAGCACGCCGAGGACCCGGCCTATATCGTCATGGAGAATCTTCTCTCCGGCACCGAGGAAGCCGAAGTTCCGCTGTCGGTCCGGAATAGCGATGGCGAGGTGCGCGACGTCACCATCGTCACCAGCGAGGAGCATATCGACACCGGGGCGACCTCGCTCGGCATCTCGCCAACGCTGCTCAGTTTCATCGATTTGCTGCCGGTTCTGTCCTATCCCTTCCTGTGGTGGGCGGCGTGGATCCTCCACCGCCGCAACGCGCGCGACGCGGTCAGCTCGATCCTGTCGCTCGCGGTGCTCCTGACCATCGGCGCGGAAGAGCCGAGCTCGACCTTCCTCGCCAGCGTCGGGGTTCCGCGAGCGCTCAATGTGGCCTTGTTCGACCTCGGCAACATTCTCCTGCTCACGGGCATTCTGCTGTTCCCCCACGGCAAATTGTCATGGCGTCTGGTGGTGCTGCTGTGCGCTTTGCCCGTGCTGCTCTTCCTTCAAGGCACCCTCTACCAGGGCGTCTTCGTCAGCTTCATGGCGCTCGCGGTACTGATGCTGCTGCGCTGCATGCGCGCGACCCCGTCGAGCGACCTCCGCCAGCAGATCCGCTTCGCTCTGTTCGGCTTCACCGGCTATGCTTTGTTCCGGGCACTGTCGATCGCCTGCGACTTCCTCAAATGGTCGACCTCGAGCTTCGGCAGCCAGATGTTCGTCGAGATGCTCGCCGGGGTGGCGCTGGCGCTCGCGGTGCTCGTGCTTCAGGCTGGCCTGCTCGTCGCCCTTCTGCGCTATCGGCTCTACGATGCCGAAGCGATCATCAGCCGCACGGCCAGCATCGCCATCGTCACGGTCGTCCTGGGTGCCGGTTTCGCGGGGGTGATGGAAGGCATCATCACCCAGATGCAGAACATCTATCCCAACAGCCAGACGCCAGCGGCGATGATCGGGGCGATGGTCGCGGTGATGATGATCGAGCCGGTCCACCGCAAGGTTGCGGCCTGGGCCGAGAAGCGCTTCCACAAGAATCTGCTCGAGCTCAAGACAGGATTGCCCGAAGCGATGCGCGATCTTCGCGACGTCACCAGTTTCGAAGATTTCATCGACGAGGTGCTGACCCGCATCACCGAGGGCGTTCTCGCGCGCCGCATTGCGTTCGTGCTCGGCCGCGAGGTCAAACAGCAGCTCGGGGTGACCCGCGGCGAAGTGTTGCGCTGGCTCGCGGCGTTTAAGCCGGGCGAGGACCATGAGCGGATCGAATGTCACACCGAAGATCCGCTTTTCCCGCTGCGGGTGCGGGTCGAGGACGGCAGCGGGGCGCTCGTGGGATGGCTGCTCATCGGCCCGCGGCCCGACGGCAGCATCGCCGGCAAGGACGAACGCGAGGCGCTCGAGAATATCATCGTCCCGCTAGCTCGCTCGCTGCGCATCGTAATGAGCCGCGAGACCGAAAAAATGGAGATGCTCGATCTCCTCGAATCGCATCGCCAGCGGATCGAGCGGATCGAGATCGCGCTCAACGTCTGAGCCGCCGCCACCCCGGCGCGGACCGATTCGATTGACCCCCCTTGAAAGCAAACCTATTTTAAACCCCGAATTCCTTTTTCCGGGGGTAATGGTTCGATGTTTCGTCCCCTATTGATTGCCGGTCTGCTGGCCACCGCGTCTTCGCCGGCCTTGATCAGCGTGCCTGTCGCCGCTCAGACCCCTCCGCCCCAGAATGCGCAATGCGCGGATACGCCGCAGAAAAAGGCCAAGCGCTCGATGTTCGGGAGCCTGCTCGGCTCGATCGCCAATAGCGCGCTCGGCCAGGTCGGCGGCAATGCCGGGGCGGTGCTCAACTCCATGCCGGTCGGGACCTTGCTCTCCGACGCCATCCTCAAACTGCTCGACTGCAAGGAGCAGCAGCAGGCGGCCAAGGCTACCGATGACGCGCTGCGCGGTGGAGTCGGGACCGAAGTTACGTGGAAGAGCGAGACCCGTCCCAATGTCTCGGGCACGTCCAAGGTCACCGGGCAGGAAGCGCTGGCGGACGGCAGCCAGTGCATGACCGTCAACGACATCGTCATCGTCGATGGCGAGGAGACGACAGTGCCCAAGAAGATGTGCCGCCGCCCCGGCGCCAGTGGCTACGCGCGCGTCTAGGCCGGTGCTGCGCCTGGCCCTTGTCGCGGCGGCGCTGATCGGCGCTCCGCTCCAGGCGGCCGCGAAGGGAATGGACCCGGTCAATCCGACCTGTCCCAAGGCGCTCAACTGGTCGACCTATCCGGTCATGCAGTTCACGCTCGAGACCGACGGCGGGCGGCGCATCCTCCACGCCGAGGGGCAGATCGACGAGGATGTCGCGGTCCGACTCGAGGAAGCACTGAAGACCAATGCGCCGATCGACGAAATCTGGTTCCGCTCGCCCGGCGGCGACGCCCGCGCCGGCAACGAGGCGGGCAAGCTCATCCGCAAGGAAGGCATTCCGACCCGCATCCCCTCCGGCTGGGCCTGCTTCTCCGCCTGCAATTTCATGTTCATGGGCGGCGCTGCGAGGTTCATCGACGAGGGCGGCCTGTTCATCGTCCACATGTTCACCCACGTCGGGGACAAGGAAGCGGTGCGCACGGAGCTGGCCAAGGGGACTGACGAAGCGATCGGATTGATCGGCGATGTCGAACAGGACTCGGCTTTACTCGCAAGTGAGGATAATGACTTCCTCATCCGCATGGGCGTGTCGCGCAAACTGCTGACCGAGGTGATGTACCAGCAGAAGGCGGTTGCGGTGTCTTCGGACGACCGCTCGACGCGGCGGTGCCTGACAATTGCCGAAGCGAAGAAGTATAATGTCGCGAATGCACAGTAAGGAGTGTTGATATGCGAACGAAGCTAATGCTGTGGGGCACAGCAGCTGCGCTGGCCCTTGGGTCGACCGCTGCTATGGCTAGCGTCGTCGTGGTGAAGTCGCTTGGACCCTCGTCCAAGGCCTATCCGCCGGGCAAAACCCTGCCGGAAAGCGCCAAAATTACACTCCAGGGCGGCGACGTCGTCACCTTGCTCGGGCCCGGAAGCGCCAAGACCCTTCGCGGTCCGGGCAATTTCGATACCAAACAGGTGGCGATGGCCGCTGCGTCCTCGCGTCGCGGACGTTTCGGTGCCCTCCGCGCTTCGGAAGTCGCGCAGAACCCGGGCATCTGGGACATCGACGTCTCCAAGGATGGCAAGAGGTGCGTCTCCACCGACAATAAGATTCGGTTGTGGCGGCCGATGACCGACGGCGCCGTGACCGTAAAGGTGCGCAAGCCCGACGGCTCGAGCGAGCCGGTAACCTGGGCTTCGGGAAGCGCGCTGACCGATTGGCCGACGGGCCTCGCGATCAAGAGTGGGGAAACCTACAAGGTCGAGTGGCCCGCGTCGGGCGACAAGAGCGCGCTCGAGTTCGTCTCGGTCAAGGCGCCCGCGGACCTCGTTGGCACCGCCCAGGTGCTGATCGCCAACGGCTGCAATTATCAGCTCGACCTGCTCGTCGCCAGCGCCGGCAAGGGCAAGGGCCACTGATTCAGCCGCTGATTCCAGCTGCTTTCATTCGAAGGGCCTCGGAGTCGGCGACTCCGAGGCCTTTCAGTATCTCGGCGGTATGCTCGCCCAGCGCGGGCGGCGGCAGGTCGCTGTCGGCGCGTTTCCCGTCGAGGCGGATCGGGCATCCGACCATCGGCACTCCGGCGATCGTTCGGACCATCGCGCGGTGCTGCGCCTGCACATCTTCGAGCGCCTGGGTGATGCGGTTGATCGGGCCGGCGGGAATGCCCGCGGCCTCGAGCTTTTCGAGCCAATCGGCGGCGGGTTTGGTAGCGATCACCGCCCCGACCGCGTCGACCATCGCCGCGCGATTGGCGACGCGCGCGCCATTGTGCTCGAAGCGCGGATCGTTTCCCCACTCAGAATGGCCGCAGATTGCCGCCAATCGCTCGAACTGGCGGTTGTTGCCGATGGCGATGATGATCGGCTGATCGGCCGCGTCGAACGGCTGATAGGGCACGATATTGGGGTGGGTATTGCCCTGCCGCGGCGGGTCCGCGCCACCGACCAGCGCATTGCTCGCCTGATTGGCGAGCATCGCCAGCTGGGTGTCGAACAGCGCCATGTCGATGTGCGCGCCCGCCCCCGTCCGCTCGCGCCGGTAAAGCGCCGCGAGGATTGCGTTGCAGGTGTAAAGGCCGGTGAACAGGTCCGCGACCGCGACCCCGACGCGCATCGGCCCGCCGCCGGGCTCACCATCGGGCAGGCCGGTGACGCTCATCAACCCGCCCATTCCCTGGATGATGAAGTCGTAGCCGGCGCGCGCCGCATAGGGCCCGTCCTGGCCGAAGCCGGTGATCGAGGCGTAGACCAGACGCGGGTTGGCGGCGCGCAAGCTGGCCGCGTCGAGCCCGAATTTGGCCAGCCCGCCGACCTTGAAATTCTCGACCAGCACGTCGGCATCGGCGGCGAGCCGCCGCACCAGCTCCGCGCCCTCGGACCGGGCGAAATCGATCGCCGCCGATTTCTTGCCGCGGTTGCAGCTTAAAAAATAGGCCGCGACCCGGCGCTCGCCCTCGCCATGCCACGGTGGCCCCCAGTGGCGGGTGTCGTCGCCAGCGCCGGGGCGCTCGATCTTGGTGACTTCGGCGCCGAGGTCGGCCAGCAATTGGGTGCACCACGGCCCGGCGAGGACCCGGCTGAGATCGAGTACCTTGAGGCCGTCGAGCGGCGCGCTCAACGCCGCCTGCTCCAGATGCGGCGGTCGGCAAGTACGGCCTTGGCCGCGTTGTGACCCGGAGCGCCGGTCACGCCGCCGCCGGGGTGCGCGCCAGAGCCGCACAGATAGAGACCCTTAAGCGGCATCCGATAATCGGCGGCGCCGATCATCGGTCGCGCGCTGAACAGTTGGTCGAGCCCCATCTGGCCGTGGAAGATGTCGCCCCCGATCAGCCCGAAGCGCCGTTCGAGATCGAGCGGCGAGTGGATCTGACGCCCGAGCACCGACGATGCGAAGCCCGGCGCGTGGCTGTCGACCAGTGCGACGATCGCGTCCGCGGCCTTCTCCCGTTCCCCATCTTTTTGACCGTCAACGCCCCAGCTTCGTCCGGGTCCGAGGTCGTAGCGGAAATGCTGACAGAACAGGCTGGCGACGTGGCGGCCCTTGGGCGCGAGCGTGGGGTCGAGCGTCGAGGAAATGACCATCTCGACGACCGGCTTCTTGGTCCACCCGTTGTTTAGCGCGTCGAGCCAGGCGGCGTGCATGTAATCGAGGCTCGGCGCCATGATGATCCCCGCGGTCAGATGATTGCCCCTCTTGGGCAAGACCGTGAATTTGGGCAGCTCCGACAACGCGACGTTCATGCGGAAGGTCGCGCTTTCGCATTTCCAGCCGTGCATCCGCGCCGCGACATCCTGGCTGACAGCACCCGCGGGGATCAGCCGGTCGAACAGCAGCTTCGGGTTGACCCCGGCGACGACGCTGGTGGCGTTCCACGCCTTGCCGCCCGCGACCACGCCCGTCGCCCGGCCGCGCGCAACGATCACTTCCTCGACCGGATGACCCAGCAAGATGTCGACCCCCGCCTCACGGCACGCGCGCGCCATCGCCTGAGTGATCGAGCCCATACCGCCGATCGCATGGCCCCAGGCGCCGGGCACGCCCGCCGCCTCGCCGAACAGATGGTGGAGCAGGACGTAGGCCGTCCCCGGCGCGCTGGGCGAGGCGAAATTGCCGACCACGCCGTCAAACCCGAACAAGGCCTTGGTCAGATCGCCCTTGAAATGCCGCTCGAGCACCTCGGAGGCGCTTTTGAGCGCGAAATCGAACACCACGCGGGTCTCTTCGAGCGACAGCCCGGCCATGTCGCGGCCGAGCGTCAGCAGCTTGGGCAAGGCGCTGAGCGTCGAACCCACGTTTGGCGGCGCGCGCAAAAGCCATTTCTTGAGCAGCCGGACGACGGTCTCGAGCTCGGCGATGTAGCGGTCATAGCCCTCGGCATCGGGCTTGTGGTGGCGCGCGATCTCGCGCCGGGTCAGCCCGCCGCGTCCGGCGAGCAGATAATCGCCGTCGCCGGGGAGGAAATTGTCGGTCTTGCGGAGCACGACCTTGAGCCCGTGACGCTCGAGCTCCATGTCGCGGATGACCTTGGGCTGGAGCAAGCTGACGGTGTAGCTTGCCGCCGAGTTGCGGAAACCGGGCAGGAATTCGTCGGTGACCGCGGCCCCGCCGACGGTGTCCGAAGCCTCGAGGATCGCGACCTTGAGCCCTTTCTTTGCCAGATAATGCGCGCAGGTCAGGCCATTGTGACCGGCACCGATGATGACGACGTCGTGCAAGCAATGTCCCCCGAAAAATCGCGCTCTGCGCCCGAGACTAGCTGGCGGTCGGGGTCGCGCAAACCCCCATCCGTCGGTCGATTGGTCGAAAGCCAATGCCGATCGTAGCGAATCGTTGGCGGGGCACGGTCGCACGGCGGTAGGCTGCCGGTCATTGAGCAGGAGCAACGAATGATGCGCTGGTTTGCAATGATCATCGCGGCCGCCTTGACGGCCCCCTTGACCTCGGCGGCACTCGCCCAGATGGCCCAATCTGAAACCGCGACCGTGAACGGTCCGGCGGTCGCCGCCGAGGTCAAGCGCCTGCTCAACGAGCAATATGTCCTCGCCGAGCTGCGGCCAAAATTCTCCGCGATGCTCGACCAGGGCATCGCCGGCGGCCGGTACAATGTCTCGGGCGTGGAACAGCTGGTGGAGCGCCTCAACGCCGATCTTCACCAGGTCACTCCCGACAAGCATTTGGGCGTGATGTACAATCCGGCCGCCTCGCGGGCGCTCGCTTCCGCACCCCCCAACGCAGGCGCCGACGACGCGCCGTCAACCGCGGCGGAGATCGCCG
>JANNDN010000207.1:0-11261 GCA_031387795.1 Sphingomonas sp. | reverse complement strand
TGGAAGATGAACGGGACTTCGGACGACCTTGAGGCGATCCGTGCCATCGCCGACGGCTCGACCGCTTATCGCGGGGTCGAGAGCGCCTTGTGCCTGCCGGCGACGCTGATCGAACGCGCCGCGCGCGCCGCGCCCGGCTTCGCGATCGGCGGCGAGGACGTCCAGTCGGCGGCGAGCGGCGCGCACCCCGGAGGCATTTCCGCCGCCCTGCTCAGCGTCGCGGGCGCGGTGCTGACCATCGTCGGACACAGCGAACGCCGCGAGGCGCAGGGCGAGAGCGACGCCGAAGTTCGCGCCAAGGCCGAGGCCGCGCTCGCTGGCGGGCTGCGCGTCATCCTGTGCGTCGGCGAAAGCCTCGCGGTGCGCGAGAAGGGCGCCGCGGTGGCGACCGTTTCCACTCAGCTCAATGCCTCGCTTCCCGGAGAGCTTGCGAATCCCCATGGCTATGCGGTCGCCTATGAACCGATCTGGGCGATTGGCACCGGCCGGGTGCCGACTCTCGAGGACATCGGCGAAATGCATCGCGCGCTGCGAGCCCGGCTGGTCGAGCGCTATGGCGACAAGGGCGAAGCCGTGCGGATCCTGTACGGCGGCTCGGTCAAGGCTTCGAATGCACGCGAAATCTTCGCGGTCGACGATGTCGATGGCGCGCTGGTCGGCGGCGCCAGCCTTGATCCCGCCGATTTCCTGCCCATTCTCGCCGCGGCGGCCGCCAGTTGAAGTTAAAGCCCGGCTCCCCTACCTGCGCGGCAACCGGTTCCCCACGAAAGCCCTTCCATGTTTGCCTTCCTTCTGATCCTCCAGGCTATTGTCGCGCTCACGCTCATCACGGTCATCCTGATGCAGCGCTCGGAAGGCGGCGGGCTCGGCGTCGGCGGCAGCTCGTCGGGGTTCATGACCGCGCGCGGTGCGGCGGACTTCCTCACCCGCTCGACCTCGATCCTCGGAGCGATTTTTGTCGGCCTGTCGATCGTCATGGCGGCGATCGCCGGAGCGACTCGCGAAACGCCCGCGATCGACACGTCGCTGAGCAATCTCGCGGCGCCGATCGAGACGCCCAATGCCGCGGCGCCGGCAGCTCCGGCCACCAATTCCCCCGACGGCGCCGGGGGCAATGCGGCGTCGAACACGCAGGCGCCGCTGGTTCCGCTGGCTCAATAAGGCTGCGTCGAGCGCTCTTGCTCGCAAAATATTTTCACCGCTGCGCCTTGCCACTTCGGGGCTTCGGCCCCTAAGGCTCGGCTCCCATGGCGCGGTTCATTTTTGTCACCGGCGGCGTGGTCTCTTCGCTCGGCAAAGGCCTTCTCTCGGCCTCGCTCGGCGCGCTCCTGCAGGCGCGCGGGTACAAAATCCGAATCCGCAAGTTCGATCCCTATCTCAACGTCGATCCGGGGACGATGAGTCCGTACCAGCACGGCGAGGTCTACGTCACCGACGACGGCGCCGAGACCGACCTCGATCTCGGCCATTACGAGCGCTACACCGGCGTGTCGGCGCGGCAGACCGACAATGTCACCTCGGGCCGCATCTACCGCGACATCATCGCGCGCGAGCGCCGCGGCGACTATCTCGGCGCCACCGTCCAGGTCATCCCGCACGTCACCAACGCGATCAAGGAATTCGCGCTCAACGAGATCGACGGGCTCGACTTCGTCATTTGCGAGATCGGCGGCACCGTCGGCGATATCGAGAGCCTGCCGTTCATCGAGGCGCTGCGCCAGCTGCGCAACGATCTTGGCCGCGACCAAACGGTGAGCGTCCACACCACGCTGGTGCCGTGGATCGCGGCCGCGGGCGAGCTCAAGACCAAGCCGACCCAGCATAGCGTGCGCGAAATCGCCAGCCTCGGCGTCCAGCCCGACGTGTTGCTGTGCCGCTCGGAAAAGCCGCTGCCCGATGCCGAGCGTCAGAAGATCGCACAATTCTGCAACGTTCAGTTCAGCGCGGTCATTCCCGCGCTCGATGCCCGCAATATCTATGACGTGCCGCTCCAATATCACGCGGGCGGTCTCGACGATGAAGTGCTCAAGGCATTCGGGATCACCGATGCGCCCGCGCCCGAGCTCTCGCGCTGGGTCGACATCATGGACCGCATCGACAACCACGACAGCGAGGTGACGATTGGCGTGGTCGGCAAATATGTCGGCCTTCCCGACGCCTACAAAAGCCTGCGCGAGGCGCTGGTCCACGGCGGCATCGCCAACCGTGCCAAGGTCAACATCCAGTGGATCGACGCCGAACTGTTCGAGCATCCCGAATCGGATGTGGTCGCCGAATTGGAGCCGCTTCACGGGATCCTCGTCCCCGGCGGGTTCGGCGAGCGCGGCAGCGAGGGCAAGATCGCCGCGGTCCGCTTCGCCCGCGAGCGCGATATCCCTTTCTTCGGCATTTGCCTCGGCATGCAGATGGCGTGCATCGAGGCGGCGCGGAACCAGGCCGGGATCGCGGCCGCCTCGACCACCGAGTTCGGGGAAACCAGCGAGCCGGTGGTCGGACTGATCACCGAATGGATGAGCAAGGAAGGGCTGCAGCGGCGCAACGCCGCGACCGACCTTGGCGGGACGATGCGGCTCGGCGCTTATGAGGCGACGCTGTCGCACAATTCGAAGGTCGCGCAGCAATATGGAACGACTGCGATCAGCGAGCGCCACCGCCACCGCTATGAGGTCAACGTCCACTATCGCGACAAGCTCGAACATGAGGGGCTGATCTTCTCCGGCATGTCGCCCGACGGCGAATTGCCCGAGATCGTCGAGCGCCCCGACCACCCGTGGTTCATCGGCGTCCAGTTCCACCCCGAGCTGACCAGCCGCCCGTTCGCACCGCACCCTTTGTTCGCGGGCTTCATCGAGGCCGCGCTCAAGCAATCACGGCTGGTATGAAGCTGGCGACCCGCGGTTGATTCTGATAAATGGCGGTGCGTTCTTCAGAAGGAGAACCACCGATGCGTCGACTGACCCTCTTTTTCATCGCCGCCGTGGCCATTCCCGGCAGTTCGCTCGCTGCGACCTGCGGCGACTGGATTCCCCAGACCAACGGCACCTCATGGCGTTACTGCACCGATGCGCAGACCGGCAGTCGCTATTGCGAAATCAAGCGAGGTAGTTCCGTCAGACGGATGGCCTGCCCGTAGGCGGGGTTGCGAGCGGTCAACACCTAGAGGATCGAGCCAGGCCCGAAGCTGCTCGAATCGAAGCGCCCCAGACCCCTTCCGCGAGCATTGCGGGGCGGCCTGCGCGTAATTAGATGCGGGCCATGACCAACATCCTCTCCAGTCGCCTGATCGTCCTCGGCTCCGGCCCGGCCGGCTATACCGCTGCCATCTACGCCGCGCGCGCGGGCCTCAATCCGATCGTCATCCAGGGCATTCAACCCGGCGGCCAGCTGACCACCACCACCGATGTCGAAAATTATCCCGGCTTCCGCGATGTCATCCAGGGCCCGTGGCTGATGGAGGAAATGCAGGCGCAGGCCGAACATGTCGGCACGAAGGTCGTGTGGGACCATGTCAGCGAAGTCGATTTGTCGCGCCGGCCCTTCGTGCTCAAGGGCGACAGCGGCGAATATCATGCCGATGCCCTCGTCATCGCCACTGGCGCCCAGGCCAAATGGCTCAATTTGCCGTCCGAAGAGCGGATGAAGGGCAAGGGCGCATCCGCCTGCGCCACCTGCGACGGTTTTTTCTATCGCGGCAAGAAGGTCGCGGTGATCGGCGGCGGCAATACCGCGGTCGAAGAAGCGCTCTACCTCACCAACCACAGCCATGACGTCACTTTGATCCACCGCCGCGATTCGCTCCGCGCCGAGAAAATCCTCCAGGACCGCTTGTTCGCCAACGAGAAGATCAAGGTCATCTGGAACAGCGAAGTCGCCGAGTTCGTCAGCGGTGGCGATCCCGAGGCTTTGGTCGGGCTCGACCTGCGCAACCGCAAGACCGGCGAAACCAGCCGCCTCGACGTCGAAGGCGCGTTCGTGGCCATCGGCCATGCCCCTGCGACCGAACTGTTCAAGGATCAGCTGACCTTGGACAGCGATGGCTATATCGAGGTCGAGACCGGGACGACAAAAACCAACATCCCCGGCGTGTTCGCGTGCGGCGACGTGATGGATAAAATCTATCGCCAGGCGGTGACCGCCGCCGGCACCGGCTGCATGGCCGCGCTCGACGCCGAGAAATTCCTCGCCGCGCGCGAATATGAGGCGATCGCGGCCGAGTAGAAAATCCTCCGCGGTACGGGGAGGGGGACCAAGCGAAGCTTGGTGGAGGGGGCGGGCCACGTGGAGAACCCCCTCCGTCAGCCTTTGGCTGCCACCTCCCCTTCCAGGGGAGGATACACCGCCTCGACGAAATAGAGGCCATGCGGCGGGGCGTTGAGCCCGAGCGCTGCCCGGTCATTCGCCTCAAGCGCCGCCTTCATGTCAGCGGGCGACCATTGCCCGCGGCCGACCATCACGAGGCAGCCGACCATCGAGCGCACCTGATGGTGGAGGAAGCTGCGCGCTTCAGCCTCGATATGGATTTCATCGCCGACGCGGGTGACCTCGAGCGTGTCGAGCGTCTTGATCGGGCTTTCCGACTGGCAATGAATCGCGCGGAAGGTGGTGAAGTCATGACGTCCGATAAGGTGTGCCGCGGCTTCCGCCATCGCTGATAAATCGAGGTCTTGGGCAATATGCCAGACGCGCATCAAGTCGATCGCGGGCGGAGCGCGGCGACTGAGGAGGCGGTAGCGATAGCGCCGCTGAGTGCAGGTAAAGCGCGCGTGCCAGTCGGCCGCGACCGGCGCCGCGTCGAGCACCGCGACCGGGTGTGGCCGGACCAGCGCGTTGAGCCCCTCGCGCAGGCGCTGCGGGGTCAGCGTCTTGGCGAGATCGACATGCGCGCTCATCGCCAGTGCATGGACCCCGGTGTCGGTTCTCCCGGCGCCCGTGACCACCGGCGTTTCGCCCGTCATCCGAGCCGCGGCGTCCTCCAGAACTTGCTGCACCGTCGCGCCATTCGGCTGCCTCTGCCAGCCGACGAACGGCGTCCCGTCATACTCGATCGTCAGCCGCCAGCGCGTCACGAGAGGATCGTGCCCTTGGCAACCGGAAACCCGCGGAGGAATTCGTCGGGGCTCATCGCACCTCTCCCAGCGCGTTGTACTTTGACCGGGCGAAGCGCGCCGCTGCCGCAGGCGATGGTCAAGCGGTCGTCGATCACCTGTCCGGGCGCTCTGCCGAAAAGGGTCGTCTCGGCTTCAAGGAGCTTCACCCGCTCGCCACCTATTTCGAACCAGGCACCGGGCGTGGGGCCGAACGCGCGGACCTGGCGCTCGATTTCTTCGGCGCTGCGATTCCAGTCGATCCGCGCTTCGGTCTTGTCGATCTTGGCGGCATAGGTGGCGCCGGCCTCGGTCTGGGGCTCGCCCGGACCCGGCTTGGCAAGCCAATCGACCAAGGCTTCCGCGCCAATTTTCGCTAATTCTTCCATGACTTGTCCGGCATTCCTGCCGTCCAGTCCAATCTCCCGCTTGAGCAGCATCGGCCCGGTGTCGAGCCCTTCGTCCATGCGCATGATCGTCACCCCACTGACCTTATCCCCGGCGAGGATCGCGCGCTGGATCGGCGCCGCGCCGCGCCACCGCGGCAGCAGCGAGGCATGGACGTTGACGCATCCGCCGCGCGGCGCTTCGAGGATCTCTTTGGGCAGGATCAGTCCATAAGCCGCGACCACCGCCAGATCGGCGTCATGGCTCGCGAACTCGGCCTGCGCCGCCTCGTTGCGCAGGCTCTTGGGCGTAAACACCTTTATTCCGAGCTTTTCGGCGGCCAAGTGCACCGCGGTCTTGCGCTCGCCTTTGCCGCGGCCCGCCGGGCGCGGCGGCTGACAATAAACCGCGACGACGTCATGACCCGCCGCGACCAGCGTCTCGAGGCTCGGCACCGCGAAGTCCGGCGATCCCATGAAGATGATGCGCATTGCGCGGCCTATGGCGAAGTCGCACGAGATTGCCTACCTCGCGCACATGGCGTCACAGGAAATTGAGGCTCTTTCGCAGGCACTGGCCCGGCTCCCCGGGCTTGGCCCGCGCTCGGCGCGGCGCGCGGTGCTGCACCTGATGAAACGCCGCGAGAGCGCGCTCGAGCCGCTGCTCGCCGCGCTCCAGACCGTGTCGGAGAAGCTCTCGGTCTGCACCAATTGCGGCAATGTCGACACCGCCGACCCGTGCGCGATCTGCCGCGATCCGCGCCGCGACGACAAGCTGCTGTGCGTGGTCGAGGAGGTGGCGGATCTGTGGGCGCTCGACCGCTCGCGCCTGTTCCCGGGCCGCTACCATGTTCTCGGCGGCCGGCTCAGCGCGCTCGACGGAGTCCGGCCCGAGGATTTGACCGTCGACACCCTGGTCAGCCGAGTCTCGGCGGGCGGGATCGACGAGGTCGTTCTGGCCATGAACGCGACGCTCGAAGGGCAGACCACGGCGCATTACCTGGCCGAGCGACTCGAAAAATTTCCGGTCCGGATCAGCCAGTTGGCGCACGGGCTTCCGGTCGGCGGCGAGCTCGACTATCTCGACGAGGGCACGCTGGCGCAAGCGCTCAGGGCCCGGCGGCCGATTGCCTGAACCGCTTGAACCCGTTCAATCGAAAGACTAAATTACCCTCATGGCCATTCGCCGCATCTACGAGACCCCGGACCCTATGCTCCGGCAGATCAGCAAACCCGTCGCGACGTTCGACGCCGGGCTGAAGACGCTCGTCGCCGACATGTTCGAGACGATGTACGACGCCCCCGGCATCGGCCTTGCCGCGGTCCAGGTCGGCGAGCCCATCCGCTTGCTCGTCATCGACCTGCAGGAACCCGCGGAAGAGGGCGGCGACCCGGTCCGCGACCCGCGCGTGTTCGTCAATCCGGAGATTTTGCGGACCTCTGACGAGGATATTCCCTACCTCGAGGGCTGCCTGTCGGTGCCCGAGCAATATGCCGAGGTCTTGCGCCCCGACCATATCCGCGCCCGCTGGCAGGACTTGGAAGGCAAGACGATCGAGGAAGACATCGACGGCCTGCTCGCGGTCTGCCTCCAGCATGAGATGGACCATTTGAACGGGGTTCTGTTCATTGACCATCTGTCGCGGTTGAAGCGCGACATGGTGCTCAAGAAGCTCGCCAAATGGCGCAAGGAGCAGATGGCGGCCTAGCCGATTGACTAGCCGATGGACTCTGCGGCCTTGCGGCAATCTTCGGCGCATTCGCGGCACATCTGCGCGCACAATTTGCAATGGTCGTGGTCGTGCTTCTCGCACTCCGCCGCGCATTCATCGCAGACGCGGGCGCAGAATTCGAGCATTTCGGTGAGGACTTTTTCATTGTGCCCGGTGCGGCGGAGACCGAGCCGGGTGGTCGCCTCACACACGTCGGCGCAATCGCTGCACAGGCGGATGCACTGCGCCATGTCCATATCCTCGGCGGCGCAGGCATCGGCGCAGCTGAGGCACATCTTGGCACAGTACATGGCGTGGTGGACTGCATCGCCCAATGCCTGGTTGACGTGGCCCGACGCCACGACGTCGGGATGCAGCGAGATCATCTTGCGGATCGACATGGAGTCTCCTGATGGTGAGGCGAAGCGGTATCCCTTGGCCTTCTTGGAAGAGTAGCGTCCCGGCCAGTGCGCAAGCGGGGATCAGCCACACGGCGGTCCAGCGCGAGGCCAGGAACCACAACGCCGCCAAAGCCGCCATGAGCAGGATCAGACCGCCGGCGAGCGAGGGCAGGCGTCCCGCCAGGCTGTACGCGAGGTCGAGCGCGGTCGCGGCGATAATCCCGACCACCGCCGCCGCAATCCCTTCGAGCAGGCGATGGAAGCGCGCATTCTCGACGATTCCCTCGAGCCGATCGTAAAACAATAGACCGAAGGAGAAGGCGGGGATGAACATGCCCGCGGTGATCGCCAGTGCGCCCGCGAAGCCGCCGGCGAGATATCCAACGAAGGTGACGAAGATCACCAAAGGAGCCGGGACCATGCCCGACAGCGCCAAACCGTCGAGGAATTGACCGTCGCCGACCCAGCCGCGCCCGACGACGTCGTCGCGGACGAAGGGGATCGCGGTATACGCCCCGCCGAAGGTAAGCATGCCGCCCTTTAGGCCCGCGATGAATAAAGCGAGGATCGTGGCGGGTGCGGCGACCGCGTCCGTCACGGCCACGGGTCCGAAGCGGTCGAGCGCGAAGACGGTGAGAGCTGCGACCAGAACCACCGCGATCGCTGCTGCACTTCGCCCGCCTTTCGCCAGCACATAAGCGAGGCCAGCGGCGGGCAGGATGATCCAGAAGCTCGCCCCGGCGATCGTCGCCGCGAACGCCGCGATGCCGAGCGCCCACAGCATCGGGTCGGCGAGGATGTGTTTGCCGATCTTGTGGACCGCGATTCCGACCAGAGCGACGACCGCGACCTGCGCGCCGAGGAAGGCCGCGGCGACCTGCGGGTGATCGAGGTTCATCGACGAATAAAGCACGGCCAGGCCGAGCACGAGCAGGAAGCCGGGGAGGATGAAGCCGAGCCCGGCGAGAAACCCGCCCCAGCGCCCGCCTTTCATCCGCCCGAGATGGACGCACAGCTCCATGGCCTCGGGACCGGGAAGCAATTGATAGATCGCGAGCAGGCGGTTGAAGCGCTCGCTCGACAGCCACTCTTCCTCTTCGACCAGCTCGCGCCGGATCATCGCGATCTGGGCGACGGGCCCGCCAAAAGCGAGGGCGCCGAAGCGGAGGAAGCGGAGGAAGATCGCGAGCGGACCCATCGGCCCGAAGCTACCCATGCGAGCGAGCGCCCGCCAGCCCTTGCAGCGCATCTGGAGCCAGCGTAAGTTCGTGGTTCGTTCCTATGGGAGTTTGGGGTGGAGCCGCTGCTGATATTGTTCGTCGTCTTGGCGCTGGCGGTCGGCGCGCTCGTCGGTTGGCTCCTTGGCAGCCGCGGCGGGGAACAGGCGAAAGCGGCGGTCGAATCGCTCCGGCTTCAGCTCGACGAGGTCCGCAACGAGCGCGACTCCAACCGCAATGCGGCGCGCGATCTGGCCGCGCTCCAGGCCGATGCGCGCGCGTTCGAGCAACGGATGCAGGACCTCACCGACAGCCGCGACGCGCTGATCGCGCAATTCCGCGAGGTTGGCGACCAATTGCTCGAGAAAGCGCACAAGGATTTCCTCGACAAAGCGGGCGAGCGTTTCACCGCGGCCGACAAAGCGAGCGAGACCAAGCTCAAGGAATTGCTCGCGCCCGTCGAAACCACCCTCAAGCGCTACGAAGAGGGGCTGAAGAAGGTCGAGACCGACCGTATCGACCAATATGCGGGTCTCAAATCAGTCGTCGAGCAGGTCCGCGAAGGGCAGGGCAAGGTCCGCGACGAAACCCGCAACCTCGTCAACGCGCTGCGCTCCTCGCCCAAGGCGCGCGGCCGCTGGGGCGAGCAGAGCCTCAAGAATGTGCTCGAACAGGCCGGGCTCTCGGCCCACGCCGATTTCCGCACCGAGGTCAGCGTGGACACCGAGGACGGGCGGCTGCGTCCCGACGTTATCGTCCGGCTGCCCGGCGGGCGAATGCTGGTCATCGACGCCAAATGTTCGCTCAACGCGTTCCTTGATTCCTGCGACGAGGTCGACGACGACCGCCGCGCCGGTCACCTCGCCGCGCATGTCGCCTCGATCCGCACCCACGCCCAGCAATTGGGCTCGAAGGCCTATTGGGCGCAGTTCGGCGACGCCGCTGATTATGTCGTGATGTATATTCCGGGCGAGCATTTCCTGACCGCCGCCCTCGAGGTTGACGATACGCTGTGGGAATGGGCCTTCGAGCGCCGGGTGCTGCTCGCCACGCCGACCAACCTGGTCGCCATCGCGCGCACCGTGGCAAGCGTCTGGCGGCAGGAGACTTTGAACGAGGCCGCCGAAGAAATCGCGAGCCTGGGCAAGGAGTTGCACGCGCGGCTTGCGACGATGGCGCAGCATATGGAGCGCGTGGGCAAGAACCTCACCACCGCCAATGCGGCGTATAACCAGATGGTCGGCAGCTTCGAAAGCCAGGTGGTGACCCAGGCCCGGCGCTTCGAAACTCTGGGAGCGGGCAGCGCCAAGCATTTGCCTTCGCCGCCAATGGTCGAGGTGGCGCCGCGTCCGCTAACCAAGCTCTCGCCGCCACCCGCCTCGAACGAGGACGACGCCGCGGCTTGAAGTGCGGTCGGCTATAGCCCGCCGCAGCCCTCGAAGCGGCGGCCGTCGACGGTCACCTGGACCCTGTCGGGATAGACGCGGTCGCTCATCCCGTCGCTGCATTGCTGGTTCTTGACGATGTTCACGCCGATCCGCGGGGTTTGGTAGATCGGCCCCGCGAAGCCGTTGATCGGGGGCGGCGTCGGCTGAATGACCGGCGCGGCATCGGGCTGGATGAAGGTCAGGTTCACTGGGTCGATCAGCAGGCTCCAGAACGGCTCGGTGCCGAGCGCGCGATAGGGCGGGGCGGAGGGCGCGGGATGGCTGAGGCAGCCGGCGAGCGCGAGGAGCGGGGCGAGGGCTAGGATCCGTTTCATAGGGAGAACAACCGGATTGCGCCCGCGCGGTTCCGTCACCGCCAGCTCGCGCGGACCTGAAAGGCCATAACCGCGGCCGCGACCGCGGCGTTGAGGCTGTCGGCGCGGCCCATCATCGGGATTTTGACGAGGCTGTCGCACTCGGCCTCGTACGCTTCGGGCAGGCCGTGGCTTTCGTTGCCGACGAGCAGGAAGCAAGGCCTTTCGTACTGTGCGCCCAGATAATCGACCTCGGTCTTCAGGCTGGTGCCGACCAACTGACCGACTCCAGCGCGGAGCCAGGGGACAAACTCGTCCCACGAAGCGGCCGCGATGGTTTGGGTGAAGATCGCCCCCATCGACGCGCGCACCGCCTCGACCGAAAACGGGTCCGCGCAATCGTCAATCAGGATGAGCCCGCCCGCCGCGACCGCGTCCCCGGTACGCAATATGGTCCCGAGATTGCCCGGATCGCGCAGCGCCTGCGCGACGATCCACAGGTCGCTGGCCGAGCGGTCGAGCCCCTCGAGAGCGGTCGCTGGCTGGCGGTAGGCGCCGATCAGCAGCGGGGCATTGTCCTAGCCCGACATCTTGACGAGGATGTCGCCGCTGACGTGGATCGCCTCGGCGCCCGCGGCTTCGGCGGCGGCGATGATTTCCGCCGCGAGCGGGTGCTTGGCGCCTTCGTCAGCAAACGCGACAATCTCGGGCAGCACGCCG
>JANNDN010000190.1:0-9804 GCA_031387795.1 Sphingomonas sp. | reverse complement strand
GAATGCGCTCCGCCAGCGAATCCGCGTAGTGGCGGTCGCGCAGGCTGACCCAGCGCTCCTCGCCTTCGTCGCTGTCGTCCTCGTCCGGCGTTTCGACCGCGAACGGCTGCCACAGTTCAACCTCGCCCGGCCGGTCGCGATGGTGGGCGAGGTGCGGCGGAGGCGGCTCGCGCAAGGCCAAGGCCTCGGGACCGACGACCGCGATCATCGCGTCGACGACGTCGAGAACCGGCTGCGCCGAGCGGAAGCTGGCGGCGATCGACAAATCGCGGAATTCGCGCGCCGCATCGTCGCCAGAAAGCGCGTCGGCGAGGCCCCTGAAGCGCGCGCGCATCTGGTGGAAACGTTCGGGTTCGGAACCCTGGAAGCCGTAGATCGCCTGCTTGAGGTCGCCGACCATGAACAGGGTCCGGAATCGCGCCTCGGTCTCGCTCGAGCCGCTGAAATATTCCTCGACCAGCCGCCCAATGATGTCCCACTGCGCCTCGTTGGTGTCCTGCGCTTCGTCGACCAGCACATGATCGACCTGGCGATCGAGCTTGTAGCGCACCCAATCGCCCATCCCCGGCTCGGCCAGCAGTCCGCGGGTCCAGTCGATGAGATCGTTGAAATCGGCCACCCCGGCCGAGCGCTTGGCCTTCGTGTAGGCGGCGGCGAAAGCCTGGCCCGCGCGCAGTCCGGCGGCGATGTCGGCCGCGAGGCGCGCGCGCAGTCGCAATTGCCGCAAGCCGAGCAACCAAGACGCAAATCTGGCGGCAATCTCTTGATAGTCGGGCTCGGCACCAATCTGCTTGGGTGACAATTTGCAGATTTCGCCAGCCTTGGTGACGATGCACTCTCCGAGGTCGTCCAGTTGCGCGGCCCGGTCCGCCGGCGTCGAGGCCAGCCAATGCGTCAAGCGTCCGACGATGGTTGTCGCCTTGCTTCCGCTTCCCCATGCTCGGTTGGCCGCAAGCAAGCGCTGAAACATCAGTCGATCGAATGAGCCATCTGAGCAGGCGGCAATTATGGCCTCCTCCACCGAGCCTTCCGGAAGGTCGAGCAACCGCTGGATCGCGGCTTCGATCGTGCTTCGCTGGCCGAGGGCCTTCATCGCCTCAGGTCGCCGCGCGCATGCCTGGAGATATTCGATCGCCCCTGCTTCGCCGAGCCGCCGACTGAGCAGCTGGACGTCCACGATCAACGCCTCGTCGCCTTGGTCCTCGGCCTCCGCCATCAGGTCCGCGAGCGTGCGCCGGACCAGCTCCTGCTCCGCTCGCCCCTCGATCGGCTGAAAGCCGGGTGCGATCCCCGCCTCGGCCGGAAACGCCGCCAGCAGCGACTGGGCAAAAGCGTGGATGGTCTGGATTTTGAGCCCGCCGGGGCAATCAAGCACCTGGGCGAACAATTGCCGCGCTTTCTCGCGCGTTGGCGGATCGTTCGATTCGCCGAGCGCGAGCAAATCGGTGGCGAGCTCGCTGTCCTTGAGCCGCACCCAGGCCGACAGCCGCGCACCGATGCGATTGGCCATTTCGGCCGCCGCCGCCTTGGTGAACGTCAGGCACAGGATCGACTCGGGCCGGGCGCCGTTGAGCAGCAGCCGCAGCACGCGCGCCGTCAGCACCTGCGTCTTGCCGGTGCCTGCCGAGGCCGACAGCGAGGCGTGGACTGCGGGGTCGGCGGCGGCGGCCTGCTCGTCCTTGAGCGGCGGCAGCGGCTTGAAGCGCTTGCTCATCCGGCTTCCAATGCCGCGCGGAAGGAATTAGACCTGTTCCGATGACCGACAAGCATCGCGCTCAGGACAAGGCCGCCGAGGAACGCCGGACCAAATTGGTCAAGGCGGGCGTGACCGTGGGCATCGGCTCGGCGGCGATCGTTGCCGCCCTCCTCTACGCCTCCACGATCAAGAAAAAGCCGCGCTAGCCTCATTTGCGGCCGTACCATTCCTCGAGCCGCATCAACTGATCGTAATCGCCGTAAGGCGCGTAAACCGGGTTGAGCTTGGCGGTGAACGGCTCGGTCCCGGTCAGCCATTTGCCCGCGGCCTCGGCGAAATTGGCATAAGCATGGTCGAGGAAGGCCCCGTCGCCCATGTCCTTGTCGGGCCGGGTCAGCCGTCCGAACCCACTTTTGTAGCGGCTGAGCGACCAATATTCGAACAGCACCGGATCCCCCGGCGCGTTGTCGAACCCGCCAGCGCGGCCGATCAGCCCGAGCAGCCCAAGCTGGAGCGCGAACCCGGCGTTGACCGCCTTTGGCGCCGGCGCGGGCCCGGTCTTGTAATCGACGATCGCGAGGGTGCCGTCGGCGAGCCGGTCGATGCGGTCGGCGCGGCCCTTGACCTCCACTCCGGCAATGACCGCTTTGCCCTTCGCCTCGGCAGCGAGCGGAACCCGCCCCTCGGCGCGGTTGGACTGCTCGAGCGCCGCGATCCAGTCGATCGCCTCGAGCAGCCGCGGCGCCCACAGCGCGCGCAGCATCGGATGGATTGTGCCGTCGCGGAGCAGCGCTTCGGCGCGGGGGCGCAGGCTATCGGGCGCGCAATCGTCATCCTCGAGCCACGCTTGCAGCACCTCGTGGACCGCGGTGCCCTTCCATTTCGCCGTATGGTCGGCGTCGACCGCATCGAGCTCGGAGAGGTTGAGGATCTCCTGCGCGTAATAAGCGAACGGGTCGGCCTTCAGCCGGTCGACCGCGGTCACCGAAATGTCCGTCCGGCGCTGCTCGGGCGGCGGCGCCGGGGCCGCACGATCGGCTGGATGTGGGGGGCCGGCATCGTCGAGCGCGCGGACCAGCCGCTCGAGCGTGGTATTGCGCGGCACCCCGCCGCTGACCGCCTCCAGCCGCAGCCAGAAGCGCGACGCGACCGTGGGAGCGCGACTGTCGCGCCGCGACCGGGTCACCAGTACTTCGCGGGCGTTGAGCGCT
Source organism: Sphingomonas sp. (assembly GCA_031387795.1). Classification (GTDB taxonomy): domain Bacteria; phylum Pseudomonadota; class Alphaproteobacteria; order Sphingomonadales; family Sphingomonadaceae; genus Sphingomicrobium. The sequence continues at coordinate 6,897 of JANNDN010000190.1, read as the reverse complement.
TCGGCGAAATCGGCCGCCGCGAGCCCGATCCGCATCTCGAGCGTCGGCATGCCGAGGTTGGCACGCACGCGCGGCGGCAGGAAGGCATCGGGCGAGACAAGCGCGGGCCAACTGCCCTCATTGAGCCCGCCGAGGATCATCAGATCGGCGCGCTGCAGCCGCGCTTCGAGCAGGCCCCAGATGGAAATCCGCGGATGCCCGCCGTAGGGCGGTCGCACCACCGCCATGTCGAGCCACTGGCGGAGCATCGGCACCGCATCCTCGGCGCCGACGGCAAGCGATCGGGCCGCTGGAGATTCGGCGAGGTCGGCGAGCATTTCGGCGACCATCCGGCCCGCCTGCCCGCTCCACGCTCCGCCGCCACTCATCGCCTGCGCGCAGTCGGCGAGGCGTTGCGCCAGCTCCGCAAGGGTGATCGGCTTCGCGAACAATCCGTCGAGTGCCGCCACGGCGGGACGCAGTTTGTGCCAGGCCTCCTTGGCATCGGTTCCGCCCAGCGCCTGGTCGAGGCCGGCGAGCCCCGCCTGCGGCCGCGGTCCGCGCAACTCAAGGTCGATCGCGCGCGCTGCATCGAGCCAATGGCGACGCTCCTCGTCGACTCCTCCTGCCAGCGGGTGCTTGAGCGCGGCGAGCAAAGCGACCGGCGCGAAATCCTCCGCCGCGAGCGACGCCAGCGCGAGCAGGAAGGTCCCGGGCGGGGTCCGCGACAGCGTCAGCCCGGCCGAATCGTCGGCCTCGATTCCCCACCGCGCCAATTGCGCCGACACCCGTTCGGCGAGCCCGCGATCGGGGGTGACCAGCGCGGCGGTCTTGCCCGGCGTCTCGAGCGCCTCGCGCAGCGCCAGCGCGACCCCCTGCGCCTCGGCGGCGGGATCGGCCAGTTCGGCCAGCCGCACCCCCTGGAAGCGCCGCTCGGCCGGCTTCAACGCGGACCATTTGTGCGAAAAAGCGGGCGCGGCGAAGGCATTGGCGACCGCGGTTGATCGCGCCCGCCGTGTCCGCCGACCGGATGCGGAACCCCACATCGTCACATCGGCACGGGTCATCCCCATGCGCGAGAGCAGCAGCTTGAGATGATATTGCGGATGCGCGGGCTGGTCGCGCTGGCCCTCCTCAAGCCCGAGCGCCTCCCACTCGCCATCGGGCATTGTGTCTTCGAGCCACAGCCCAGGAATGACGACCTCGCCTCCCGGCATCGACGCGACGCGCGCGAGCAGGGCAGCGACCGCGGGTGCCGCGGTGGTGATCCCAGCGGCGATGGTGAAACCCGCGGGCGCATCATCGGCCCAGCGTTGCGCGAGCCGCCGGAGCAGCAGATTGCGGCGATCGACCAGGTCGATCGACCCGCGCGCCGCGAGAATCGCGGGCCAGTGAACAAGGATCTTCTCGAGCTGCGCCAGCGATTTCTGCCAATGCTCGGCGCCGGCCTCGCCCTCGGCCACCGCTTCGCGCAGCCGGGTCAAATCGATTTCCTCGATCCTTAGCGCGTCGAGCGTTCGCGCCAAGTCGGAGGCCAGGCGCAGCGCCTCGGCCGAACCGCCCGCGGTCGCGCGCAAGGTCGCGGCGAGCTCGAGCAAGCGCTCGCCCGGATCAATCGCCGGCGGCGGCTCGTCCGCGACCGGGGGGAGCAGCGCGCCGCCGATCCGCTCACCCAGATCGGGGTCGCCGATCGGGATCAGCCGCGGCAGCAGCAGCCCGCCTCCGCTCAAACGCACGAACGCCTCGGTCATCGAGCGCACCGCGCGGCTGTTGGGGAGCAGGATTCGTCCGCCTGCAAGCGCCAACGGATCGCCGCCATAGCGCGCAATCAACCCCGCGGCGAGCGCATCCGAAAAGGCGCGATCGGTCGGGATCGTGAAGACCGCCGGCCGACCGGCGCGCTCAGCCATGGTCGATCAACGCCTCGGTCTTGCCGATCGATTGGGGGGTGCCGACGTCGAACCACAGGCCCTGATGGACCGCCCCGAAGCAGCGCCCCCCGGCGATCGCCCGGTTCCACAAGATGTTGGTCGAAAACGGACCCGCGGGCGCTCCGTCGAGCAGGCGCTTGGACAGCATCTGGATGCCGGTGAAGACGAACGGCGCGACCCGGCGACGCTCGCGGCGGCGAATGCGCCCGACCCGGTCCATGTGGAAATCGCCGAGCCCGCGGTGATTATAGGCCCGCGCCTGCGGCACGAGCAGGAGCAAGGCGTCCATCCGCTCGCTGTCCCAATGCGAAGCGAGCAGGCGCAGCGTGTCGACCGGCCCGTCGATCCAGAGATTGTCGCTGTTGACGGCGAGGAACGGATCGCAATCGATCAGCGGCAGCGCTTTCACCAGCCCGCCCCCGGTTTCGAGCAGGCAATCGCGCTCGTCGGAGATGACGATGTCGAGCCCATTGGAGTTGGCGGCGAGATGCGCCTCCAGCTGCTCGGGCAGATAATGGACGTTGACCACCGCCCGGCGCACTCCCGCGGTCTTGAGATGATCGAGCACATGGTCGACCAGCGGCCTTCCCGCGACCTCGACCAGTGGCTTGGGCACCCGCTCGGTCAGCGGCCGCATTCTCGTGCCGAGCCCGGCGGCCATGACCATTGCGGTTCGCGGAACGTCCGCCGGAACCTCGGCGCGCAGCCGGAACGCCCGGCGAGCCCCGCTCACTGGCCCTCCGCGAGCCACGGAGCGCGCCGAGCTGCCAGCGGCACATTGGCGTCGAACCAGGCGCGCACCGGCTCCAGGCCATCGGCCTCAAGATCGCGCTCGAGCAGGCCCCACATGCGCGGTTGGAAGCGGCGGTAATGCGGCTTGCCGTCGCGTTTCCACAGCCGCGTGAACACGCCCAGAATGCGCGTGTTGCGCTGCGCCGCGAGCGCCCAATAAGCGCGCCGGAAGTCACCGCCGGCAGCAGCTGCGGCAACATAATGATCGATCATTTCGCGCTCGATTTCCGGGTCGACGTCGCGCCGCGCATCCTCGAGCACCGAGGCGAGATCATAGGCAGGGTGCCCGATCAGCGCGTCCTGGAAATCGAGCAGCCCGAAATGAGCCACCCCCGCGCGCTCCTGGATCAGCATGATGTTCTCGGCGTGATAATCGCGCAGCACCGTGACCGGCCCGAGCCCGTCGGCGGCGACCGGCTCCAGCACCGTCCGCCACGCATCGAGAAATCCCTCGCGCTCGACCTCGAGCCCGACCGCCGGGCAATACCAGTCGGTGAACAACAAAAGCTCGGCAAGCCACTGGTCGAGGCCGTGCACCGGCAGTCCCGGCATCGGCGGATGGCGGTGAAGGTGGATCAGTACGTCGGTCGCGAGCCGGTACAATTCGCCTTCGCGCCGGGGATCATCGTCGAGCGCCTCGCGCAGCCGGGCATCGCCGAAATCGTCGAGCAGCAGCAGCCCGCGGTCGAGATCGCGGGCGAGGATTTCGGGCGCGCTGAGCCCGGTTCCGGACAGCCATTCGGCAACCGCCACGAATGGTTGCGGGTCTTCGTGCGGGGGCGGCGCATCCATCAACACCGCGCTCCGCTCCTCCGCGATCACCCGGAAATAGCGGCGGAACGAGGCGTCCCCGGCAAGCGGCTCGATCCGCGCCCCGGCCCACCCCGATCGGGCGAGAAATTCGGCAGCGTGCGCGGGCGGGGTCATATCGGCCATCGCGCTTTCCATGACGGGGGCACCTCGGCTGTCAAGCCGCGCGCGCCGCCCGCCGCGAAATCGAGGGTCAGTCGAAGGGCCCCGGGAAACGCGTCCTCACCTGCGCGCTCCGGCCATTCGACGATGAGCAGCCCCGCCGCCGCTTCATCCAGCCCCAGCTCGTCGATCTCCCCCGCATCCTCGATCCGGTAGAGATCGGCGTGCCACGCCGGGGGATCGAGCGCCTCGTAAGGCTGGACGATCGCAAAGGTCGGGCTCGGCACCTCGCCCAGGTGGCCGAGGCCGCCCAAAATGGCGCGGGCGAGCGCGGTCTTGCCGACGCCCAATGGGCCCGACAGACAGATCGTGTCGCCGGCGCCGACTCTGGCGGCAAGCGCGCGCGCGAACTCGGCCGTGGCGTCTTCGTCGGCGAGGATCATTGGGAGTCGCGCGGAATGGTCAGGGTCACGCGCGTGCCCGCGCCTTCCTCGGACTCGACGGCCACCGTGCCGCCATGGGCCTCGATGAACTGGCGGGTCAGCGGCAGGCCGAGGCCGAGCGCCGCCTCGCCCCGGACGCCGTCCTGCTCGACCCGGTCGAAACGGTCGAAGATGCGCGGCAAATCGCTGGCGGCGATGCCCATGCCGTTGTCGCGGATTTCGACCACCGCCCGTTTCTTGTCGCCGCCCGCGGTAAGGCGGATTTCACCGCGCCGGTCGGTGTAGGCAATGGCATTGTAGAGGACGTGCTCGAGGCATTCGCGGAGCCGCCGCGCATCGCCGGTGACGAACCCCGCATCGTCGGAGATTGCGGTTTCGAGCGACTGCGCTTTTTCCTTTGCCCGGACGCCGACCTTGTCGATCGCGGCGCGGCATAGCCCGGCCATATCCACCCGCTCGCGTTCCAGCGTGATGGCGCTCGAATCCGCCGCCGTCAGATCGAGGACATTGTCGATCAGCTTGGACAATCGATCGACCGATTCGAGGATCGCGCGGATGTAGTCGGTGCCCTTGACGGTCAGCTTGCCGGCATACCCCCCCTCGAGCAGTTCGGCGAACCCGCCGATCGAGGTCAGCGGGGTCCGCAATTCATAGCTCATGTTGGCGACGAAGTCGGTCTTGACCCGGTCCGCCTGCTCGAGCGCTGTCGCGCGTTCGCGCAGCGCCGCCTCGATGCGGCTCGAATCGGTGACGTCGACCAGGGTCAGCAGCGTGTTGCCGTCGGGCAGCGGGACCGCCGCCGACTGGAACTCGCGGCCGTCGGTCATCGACAGGCGACCGGTCGTCGACTCGCGCTCGTTGGTTGATTTGCGCACCATCTCGCGGATGTGCGCGGCGGCGGCGGGATCGCTCAGCTTGCGCGCCAGCATAGGCACCAGCTCGTCGACCCCGGGATGGGTGGACAGCCATTCCTCCTCCAGCGCCCAATCGTCGACGAAGCGGCTATTCCACAGATAGACGCGGCCGTCGCTAGCGAAGACGCTGATCGCCTCGAACAGATTGTTGAAGGTCGCCGCACGAACCCGCAGCAAAGTGTCGCGGGCCGAGGCGAGGCGCAATTGCTCGGTCCGGTCCTCGAGGAACAGGCGCAGGCCACCGTCGGGAAGCGGCTGCGCGACGACCCGGATATGATCGCCGTTGGGCAGCGTCCATTCCTCGGTGATCGCTTCCTCGGGACTGGTGAACCAGGCGCGGCGCTCCTCGCGCCAGGCCGGAAAGTCGCGCACTTCGGGCAGGCGCTGGTTCTCGCGCATCCGCTCGATCACACGGTCGAATTCGGGTCCCTCGGCGAGCCAGTCGGGGTCGATCGCGCTCATCGCCGCGAACGAGCGGTTAAAGAAGCCGAGGCCGCGGTCGGCGTCGAACTGCGCGGTTCCCGCGGTCATTCGGTCGGCGAGACCGCGCTGCGATTCGATGTTGCGGGCGAGCTCGGTGCGGGCGTCCTCGATGTCTTGGACATCGACCGCAAAGCCCGCCACCGCGCCACTCGACAAGGGCACATCGACCAGCCTGAGCAGCCGCCGCTCGCCGCGAATGATCACCGGCTGCATCCGCGATTTGACCTGCTTCTGATCCTGCGCCGCTCGCGCCACCGCAACCGGACCATCGTCGCCCGCGGCATCGGTCAACTCCAGCTGACGCTCGATCACCGCGGCCGAATCGCCGCCCTCGACCGCCTGGACGAAAGCCTGGTTGACCAGCCCGAGGCGAAGATCGGGGCCGCGATACCACATCGGAAACGGAGCGGCTTCGATCAGCTGGGTCAGCGAGCCCAGAGCGGCTTCGGATTGCTTGAGCCGCGTGGCGAGGGCGGCTTTCTCCACCTCGGACGCGCTGAGATCGTAGAACCACAAGGTGAAATCGCCGGCAGCTCCGCCGGGCGCGGGTTCGCCGCGGATTTCGAACGCGCGCTGCGATCCGCGGGCGCGAACCAGCACCGCAAGGTCCGAGGCGGTCGCCCGGCAGTCGGCCAAAGCGGCTTTGAGCGACTCAAGACCCGCGGGCTCGATCCCGCCCGGCCCCGCGCCGAGCGCGTCGAGATGGCGCGGCATGGTCTCGAACCCCAGGCCCCGCGCCAGCGCCGGGTCGATGGTGATCGCATCATCCGCGCGAACGAGCAGCGGCCGCGCCGGGGACTGGCGCAGCAGCAATGCGGTCGAGCGGGCCTCGGCGGCCATTGCCTCGACGTTCCGCAAGCGGCGCGCGGCGAGCAATGCCACGAGCGCCGCGATGCCGAGCCAGGCCAGCGCGAGCCACAGGATCGCGGCTGTCAGGGTGGGGGTATTGGTCAAGCCTGAAGCTTCGCGATGCGCATTATCGCTTCATATTCGCTCGCGCCGTGAAGATCGAACTGCAAATGGACCGGACGCGCCGCGGGCAAAAAGAAACGGGCAGGGTTTCCCCTGCCCGCTCCCGTTTTCGATGACGACTGGCTTAGAAGCCGGCGGACAGGTTGATGAACACCGATCGTCCGTAATAATCGTACGCGCCGCCGCCGAAGTAGTTGGCGATGCGGAAGTACTGACCCGCGGGATCCTGCGAGTCGCTGAAGCTCGGGGGCTTCTCGTCGAACAGGTTCTTCACGCCCACGGTGATCTGGCCGATCTTGCGGATCTTGTACTGCACCGAGATCGCGTGCTCGTAATATTCCTCGGCGACGAGATCTTCCTCGTACGGCCGACCGCCGACACCCGTACCGCCCACGATGACCGGATAGAGGGTCGGGGTGACCAACGATTCCGCGCTGGTACGGCCGATGAACTCGAGCCCGTGACGGAATG
>JANNDN010000218.1:0-3358 GCA_031387795.1 Sphingomonas sp. | reverse complement strand
GCGACCGGATCTCGCCCCCGGGCACGTCGAGCGCATCGCCGGCCTCGCCCGCGACGGCTTCTATGACGGCGTCAAGTTCCACCGCGTCATCCCCGGTTTCATGGCCCAGGGCGGCGACCCCACCGGCACCGGCTCGGGTGGCTCGGACAAGCCCAACCTCAAGGCCGAGTTCAGCGATACGCCGCACGTCCGCGGCACCTGTTCGATGGCCCGCACGTCCAATCCCGACAGCGCCAACAGCCAGTTCTTCATCTGCTTCGACGACGCCAGCTTCCTCGATAAACAGTACACCGTGTGGGGCGAGGTCGAGAGCGGCATGGAGCATGTCGACGCGCTGCCCAAAGGCGAACCCCCGCGCGAGCCGGGGACGATCGTGAAGGCGAGTGTGAGTTGATGCTTCGAGACGGGCCTTCGATACGGCTTCGCCTACTCAGTCCCTCCTCAGCACGAACGGTTAAATATGGAACCGCTCATCCTGAGGAGCTGCTGAGTAGCTCCGACAGGAGCGTATCGAAGCGGCGTCTTGAAGGACAATCGGCGTGACCCACGTCACCCTCATCACCGGCGCCTCCGCCGGCCTCGGCGTCGACTTCGCCCGACAACTTTCCGCCAAGGGCCACCGCCTCGTCCTGGTCGCCCGGCGCAAGGATCGCCTAAACGCGCTGGCGAGCGAACTCGGCAATGCCCGCACGGTCGCGCTCGATCTTGCCGGACCCGGTGCCGTCGAGGCGCTGATGGCTGACCTTGAGGCCGCCGGCGAGCAGGTTGAGACTTTGATCAACAACGCCGGTTTCGGCCTGATCGGGCGCTTTGCGACCAGCGACCCGGCCCGCTTGCGCGAGATGATCGATCTCAATGTCGGAACGCTGACCGATCTGTGCCGCGCGGTCGCTCCGGGGATGATCGAGCGCGGCCGCGGCGCGATCCTCAACCTCGCCTCGACCGCGGCGTTTCAGGCGGGGCCCGGAATGGCGGTCTATTTCGCGACCAAGGCCTATGTGCTCAGCCTGACCGAGGCGCTGCACGAGGAATTGATTCCGCACGGGATCAAGGTCAGTGCCTTGTGCCCGGGGCCGACCCGGACCGAATTCGGTGAGGTCGCGGGGTTCCGCAGCAACGGCTGGTTCGACCGCATTTCGATGGATTCGGCGGCGGTCGTGGCCCAGGGCCTCGCGGGTCTCGAGCGCAACCGCGCCATCGTCGTCACCGGCGTGTTCAACCGCGCCGGCGCCGCGCTGACCAAATTTTCTCCCCGCGCGTTGACTCGCAAAATCGCCGGATCGCTCAAATATTGAATCGGGTAAGGAGCTTTAATGGCTGACACCGACACGATCCCCAAGACCAAGTTCGCCAAGCTGCAAGTTGCCAGTCTGCCGCCTGGCGACAGCGGGCGCGGGCTCGCCCGGCTTCCCGACAAGGTTATGACCAAGCTCGGTCTCGCCGACGGCGACGTCATCGAGATCGAGGGCAAGCGCATCACCGCGGCGCGCGCCATCCGCCTCGCGCCTGAGGATGCCGAGCTCGACATCGTCCGCCTCGACGGCCTCCAACGCGCCAATGCCGGCGCCGGATCGGGCGATTTCGTCGAAATCCGCAAGGCCAAGTCCAAAGGCGCGGCCCGGGTGGTGTTCGCGCCCGCCCAGGCCAATGTCCGACTGCAGGGCTCGGCCGACGCGCTCAAGCGCACCTTTGCCGGCCGGCCGCTGACCGAGGGCGACACCGTCTCGACCACCGGCCACCAGCGCATCAACGCGGAAATGCCCGACCACATCCGGCAATTGCTCAACGCGCCCGCCTTCGCGCTCCAGGAATTGCGGCTGGTGGTGGTGTCGAGCGAACCCAAGGGAATCGTCCACATCGACGCCAAGACGGTCGTCGAGCTGCGTCCGGAATTCACCGTCCAGGAGGGCGAGCGCCGCGCCGACGTCACCTACGACGATCTCGGCGGGATGACGTCCACCATCGACGCGCTGCGCGAGATGGTCGAGCTTCCGCTGCGCCACCCCGAGCTGTTCCAGCGCCTCGGCGTCGACCCGCCCAAGGGCGTCCTGCTCCACGGCCCGCCGGGCACCGGCAAGACGCGGCTTGCGCGCGCGGTCGCCAATGAAAGCGACGCGCAATTCTTCCTCATCAACGGGCCCGAGATCATGGGCTCGGCCTATGGCGAGAGCGAGCGCCGGCTGCGTGAGATTTTCGAGGAGGCCGCGGCCTCGGCGCCGTCGATCATCTTTATCGACGAAATCGATTCGATCGCGCCCAAGCGCGGCCAGGTCTCGGGCGAGGCGGAAAAGCGGCTGGTCGCGCAATTGCTGACTTTGATGGACGGGATTGCGCCGCGCCAGAACACCGTCGTCATCGCCGCCACCAACCGCCCCGAGGCGATCGACGAAGCGCTCCGCCGACCCGGCCGCTTCGACCGCGAAATCGTCGTCGGAGTCCCCGACGAGCCCGGCCGCCGCGAAATCCTCGGCATCCACACGCGCGGCATGCCGCTGACCCCCGACGTCGATCTGGATGAGCTTGCCCGCCGCACTTACGGCTTCGTCGGCGCCGATATCGCCGCTCTGGCGCGCGAGGCGGCGCTCGAGGCGGTCCGGCGGTTCATGCCCAAGCTCGATCTGTCCAAGGACGCGATCCCGACCGAAATGCTCGACCAATTGTCGGTCGAACTGTCCGATTTCGACAATGCGCTCAAGCGGGTCCAGCCCTCGGCGATGCGCGAGGTGATGGTCGAGGCGCCGACCACTACCTGGGACGATATCGGCGGCCTCGATGCCGCCCGCGACCGGCTGCGCGAAGGCGTCGAGCTGCCGTTGAAGCACCCCGAGGCGTTCCGCCGGCTCGGCATCCGTCCGGCCAAGGGCTTCCTGCTCTACGGCCCCCCGGGGACCGGCAAGACTTTGCTGGCCAAGGCCGCGGCGCGCGAATCGCAAGCCAATTTCATCGCCACCAAATCGTCCGACCTCCTGAGCAAATGGTATGGCGAGAGCGAGCAGCAGATCGCGCGGCTGTTCAACCGCGCGCGCCAGGTCGCGCCGACGATCATTTTCTTCGACGAGATCGACAGCCTGGTCCCCGCGCGCGGCGGGGGCCTCGGCGAGCCGCAGGTGACCGAACGCGTCGTCAACACCATCCTCGCCGAAATGGATGGGCTCGAGGAATTGCAAAACGTGGTCGTCATCGGCGCCACCAACCGCCCGACCCTGGTCGATCCCGCGCTCCTCCGCCCCGGCCGCTTCGACGAGCTGATCTACGTCGGCACCCCCGACACCGCGGGCCGCCGCCGGATCCTCGCCATCCACACCAAGGACATGCCGCTGGCCAAGGACGTCGTGCTCGAGTCGCTCGCCCGCCGGAC
>JANNDN010000163.1:0-3163 GCA_031387795.1 Sphingomonas sp. | reverse complement strand
ACCGACGGGGTCGATATGGCGCCCGAAGCGATCAGCGGCGCCCGCCGCGCGATCGCCAATCGCTATGACGCCGGTTACGTCCCCGACAAGCCGCGCGCCTACCAGAGCAAGATCAAGAACGCGCAGGAAGCGCACGAAGCGATCCGCCCGACCGATTTCGATCGTCGTCCCGCGGGTTCGGACGATGCGGCGCGGCTGTACGAATTGGTCTATAACCGCGCGTTGGCCAGCCAGATGGCCTCGGCGCGGCTCGAGCGGACGACCGTCGAACTGACCGACGGAGCAGGGCGGGTGACCTTGCGGGCAACCGGGCAGGTGGTGCTCTTTCCAGGCTTCATGGCACTCTATGACGAGGGCCGCGACGAAAAGGCCGAGGATGAGGATGGCGGCCGGATGCCAGCGCTCCACCGCGGCGATGCGCCGGCCAAGACGGGCGTTGAATCAACCCAGCATTTCACCCAGCCGCCGCCGCGTTTCTCCGAAGCCTCGCTGGTCAAGCGGCTTGAGGAATTGGGGATCGGGCGGCCCTCGACCTACGCTTCGATCCTCCAAACATTGAAGGACCGCGAATATGTGCGGGTCGACAAAAACCGCTTCATTCCCGAGGAGAGCGGACGGCTGGTGACCGCCTTCCTCGAGCGGTTTTTCGAACGCTATGTCAGCTTCGATTATACCGCCGAGCTTGAGGAAGAGCTCGACGATGTGTCGGGCGGTCGGCTCGACTGGATCAAACTGCTCGACGGCTTCTGGCGCGACTTCAAGCCCAAGGCGGGCGAGGTGATCGAGCAGAAGCCATCGGACATCACCGCCGCGCTCGACGATTTCCTCGCGCCGTGGCTGTTCCCCGATCAGGGCGATGGGGCCGACCCGCGGCTGTGCCCGCAATGCGGACAGGGACGGCTGAGCCTGCGCGGCGGCAAGTTCGGCGCCTTCATCGCCTGCTCCAATTATCCCGAGTGCAAATTCACCCGGCCGTTCGGCACCGCGGGGGGCGAGCAGGCGGAAGCGCCCGCCGTGCTCGGCAATGGCATCGAGCTAAAGGTCGGGCGCTTTGGTCCATATCTCGAGCGCGACGGCAAGCGGGCGTCATTGCCCAAGGATGTGCCTCAGGACACGCTGACCACCGGGCTGGCCGAGCAGCTGCTGGAGCTTCCGCGGACCGTGGGCGCTCATCCCGAGACCGGCCTGCCGATCATCGCCTCGATCGGGCGTTACGGACCCTATCTCGCGCATGACGGCAAATATGCGCGGCTGTCCTCGACCACCGAGGTGCTCGAAACCGGCATGAACGCCGCGGTCAGCAAGCTTGCGGAGGCGGCCGCGGCCAAGGCCAATGGCGGGCGCGGCAGCCGCGAGCCGATCGCGGTCCTCGGCGCCCATCCTGGCAGCGGCGGCGAGATCAAGGTCATGGCCGGGCGCTATGGACCCTATGTCACCGACGGCTCGACCAACGCGACCTTGCCCAAGGGCATGGAGCCGGAAGCGGTGAGCCTCGACGATGCCGTCCGCCTGATCGACGAACGTGCGGCGAAAGGACCGGCCAAGAAGGGCAAGCGCAAGCCGGCCGCGAAGAAAAAAGCCAAGGCATGATCACGATCCGGCTCCAGCGTTTGCCGCATGGGGAAGGGCTGGCGCTGCCGTCCTACGCCACGCCCGGTGCTGCGGGCATGGACGTGGTCGCGGCCGAGGATTTGATCCTTGAGCCGGGTCAGCGCCACGCGGTCGCGACCGGGTTCGCAATCGCCATTCCGCCGGGCTTCGAAGTGCAGGTAAGGCCACGCTCGGGCCTCGCGCTCAAGCACGGCATCACCTGCCTTAACACCCCCGGAACGATCGACGAGGATTATCGCGGCGAGGTGAAAGTGATCCTCGCCAACCTCGGCGACGAACCGTTCGCGGTAAAGCGCGGCGAGCGTATCGCCCAGCTGGTGCCCGCACCGGTTCAGAAAGCCGAATTCGTCGAAGTCGAAAGCCTCGATGAGACGAGTCGCGGCGCGGGGGGCTTCGGAAGCACCGGACGGTGAGCCTGACCGACGAAGAACTCGCCCGCTATGCGCGGCACATCGTTCTGCCGCAGGTCGGCGGGGTGGGGCAGAACCGGCTCAAGGCGTCCGCGATCGCGGTGATCGGTGCGGGCGGAGTCGGCAGCGCGATGATTCCCGCGCTCGCGGGGGCCGGGATCGGCCGGCTGACGATCATCGATGGCGATGTGGTCGCGCTCGACAATCTCCACCGCCAGACCATTTTCCGTGAGGGCGACGAGGGCCGATCTAAGGCCGAATGCGCTGCAGCTTACGTCACCGCGCTCAACCATTTTGTAGAAGTCGTTGCCGTTGCGAGCCGCATCCACCGCGACAATGCACTCGAGCTGCTGCGCGGCCACGACCTCATCATCGACGGCAGCGACAATTTCGCGACCCGGCTCGCGGTCGGCGACGCGTGCGTCGAGCTTGGAATTCCCGTGATTTCCGCCGCTGCGATCCAGTTCCAAGGGCAAATCGGACTGTTCGAAGGCAAGCCCTGCTATCGCTGTTTCGCCGGCAGCGCCTTCGATTCGGAGGATTGCGACAATTGCGCCGAGCTCGGCGTGCTCGGGGCGTTGACCTCGACCGTCGGCGCGTTCGCGGCCATGGTGGCGATCAACCGCATCGCGGGGGTCGGTCCGGGACAGGCGGGCCAGCTCCATTTGTTCGACGGCGAGAAATTGAGCTGGCGGGCGATCAAAATCCCGCCCGATCCCGCTTGCCCGACCTGCGCGTCAGCCTAGTTCCGCGGCGATCCGCGCGACCAGACGGCGGGCGACCTCGACCTTGCTCGATTCGGGCCAGTCCTCGACCCCGCTTTCGCTGACCAGCGCCACCCGGTTGCGATCGCCGCCCATCACCGCGCCGGAAACATCGTTGGCAACAATCCAGTCGCAGCCCTTGGCGGCGCGCTTGGCGACGGCGTTGGCGATCACCGCGTCGGTCTCGGCGGCGAACCCAATCAGCAGGCGCGGGCGCTGATCGCTCAGCGCCAGCTCGGCGAGAATGTCGGGATTGGCCTCGAACTCGAGCTGCGGCGGCCCCTCCGCTTTCTTCAGCTTGCGTGGGGTCGGGACAACCCGCCAGTCGGCGACCGCGGCGACCAGGACCGCGCAATCGGCGGGCAGGGCGCGCTCCAC
>JANNDN010000162.1:0-19439 GCA_031387795.1 Sphingomonas sp. | reverse complement strand
GTGGAGTATGCCTTGCCCTCGAACTTGCCGCCCGAATGAAGGGTGGTCATGATCACTTCGAGCGCCGACTGGCCGGGGAAGCGGGGGTGGGCATCGACCGGAATGCCGCGGCCGTTGTCGGTGACGGTCAGGCGGTTGGCGAGGTCGAGCGTAACCTCGATGCGGGTGGCGTGGCCCGCGACCGCTTCGTCCATGGCATTGTCGATGACCTCGGCGGCGAGATGGTGGAGCGCGCGCTCGTCGGTGCCGCCGATATACATGCCGGGGCGGCGGCGGACCGGCTCGAGCCCCTCCAGCACCTCGATTGCCGAAGCGTCATAGGCGTCGGCGGTGCCGGGCTGGCTGGTGTCGAACAGGTCGGACATACAAGTGGATGCTATATGGACGCGCGCGGCCCCCTGCCAAGCGAGCGGCGGTTGCTTGTCCACAGCTTCAATGTTATAACATGTGTATGAACAAGCCTCTCAAACTCATTGCAATCGGCAATTCGACGGGTGTGATCTTGCCCAAGGAGCTGCTGCAGGAACTGGGGGTCGATCAAGGAGACTCCCTGTTTCCCGTGCAAACGCCAAATGGCGTCGAATTGAGACCGGAAGATTCAGAGTTTGAAGAAGAAATGAAGATTTTGCGGGACGTTATGCGGCGTCGCCGGAGCGCATTGCGCGAACTTGCCAAGTAAATGGCCGAGTGGAAATGGGTCAGCGAGTCGGCAGCGCTTGCCGCTCATCGCGAACAGCTGACCGAGCATGGTGGCGGCGACGGCGTCCGCGACCTGACGCTATTCGAAAGCGCGATGGCGCGGCCGCAAAATCTTGCTGCATGTGGCGACCCCGATGCCGGGCAACTTGCGGCCAGCTACGCCTTTGGGCTGGCAAAGAATCATCCCTTCGTTGACGGCAACAAGCGGACAGCTGCGGTCGTCAGCGAAGGTTTCTTGGTCAAGAACGGCTTTCTGCTCACGGCGCGGAACGCGGAGGTCGCCGCAATCTTCGAGGCCCTTGCCGCCAGCGAATTGAGCGAGGACGAACTCGCGGACTGGTTTCGCGAGCGGATCAGCGCCGTTTAGGACGCCTGTCGAGTAGAGCTGTCCCCGGAATACATTCGCCCGCGGCTCTCGCCGCTATCTGACCCGTGGTCCCCCAAACGGGAGCGGCGGGGGCGGGCGGCGATCGCGGCGCGGGAGCTGCGCCTGATAGGCGACTCCGCAATGCTCGACGCAATAAGGGAAACCGGGGTTCGACTGCCGCCCGCAGAAATGGAAATCGGGCTCGCCGGGATGGCCGATCGGCCATTTGCAGATGCGGTCGTTGAGCTCGAGCAGGCCGGTCTTGTCGGCGACCTCGGGGCTGGGCTTGGCGGGGACCAGCCGGCGCGGCGGCGCGGGCGGGATCGGCGCCTGCTGGTCGCCGGGACCCTGGCGGATGAAGCCGCCCGGCCCGATCGAGCGATATTGCAGTTCGGGTGAACCGGGGCCCCCGCGTCCGGGCGGAAGCGGGCGGTGCATCATCGGGACCGGAGCGGCAGGGGGCCTGGCCGCTACCGCCGGGGTTTCGCTCTCGACGGGCTTGGGAGCCGCCGCCGCGGGGCTCTTGGCGGGCTTTGGCGCAGAGGCTTTCTTGTCCTTCTCCTCGCCCGCCTTGACCGGCGAGGGGCGCTGCTCGAGGCCGAGGCGGTGGGCCTTGCCGATGACCGCGTTGCGGCTGACCCCGCCGAGATCCTCGGCAATCTGGCTGGCGGTCGCGCCATCGGTCCATAGTGTCTTGAGGCGCTCGATGCGCTCGTCGGTCCACGACATTCGTTCAATCTCCGAAAATCAAAATCACCTGCCGCTTGCGGCGCTTCGGTGCAGCCGATAGTCGCCTGAGCAGTGAACGGCCAGCCCAACATCGAACGCCCGAGACGGGTCATCCGGCACGATCCGGGCGTCCTCGTCCTTCAGGGAGTCAATTGGGCGGGCCTCAACACCCTTTATATCAAGGAGGTCCGGCGCTTCTTCAAGGTCCAGCTCCAGACCGTGTGGGCGCCGTCGATCACCACCTTGCTGTTTCTCGCCATTTTCACCGTCGCTTTGGGGCGCCAGGGGCGGATGGTGATGGGAGTCCCGTTCGCCGACTTCCTCGCTCCGGGACTGATCATCATGGCGATGCTCCAGAACGGCTTTGCCAACGCCAGTTTCTCGCTGCTGGTGGGCAAGGTTCAGGGCAATATCGTCGATTATCTGATGCCGCCGCTGTCGATCGGCGAGCTGATCGCGGGGCTGGTCGGGGCGTCGGTGACCCGCGCGGTGCTGGTCGGGTTCGCGGTGTGGCTGGCGATGCTGTTGTGGCCCGGCGTGTCGGTCGCCATCCGTCGGCCCGAACTGGTGATCCTGTTTGGGTTTTTGGGAGCGTTGATGCTGTCCTTCATGGGGCTGATCACCTCGATCTGGGCGGAAAAGTTCGATCACGCCGCGGCGATCACCAATTTCTTCGTCACCCCGCTGTCGCTGCTGTCGGGCACCTTCTACTCGGTCGACCACCTCTCCCCGACGTTTCGAGCGGTCAGCCACGCCAATCCGTTCTTCTACGTCATCTCAGGCTTTCGCGCCGGCTTTCTGGGGGTGAGCGATTCGCCGTTGTGGCTGGGCGCGGCGCTGCTCATTGCGATCAACCTCGGCCTGTGGGCTTTGTGCTACGCGCTCCTCAAGAGCGGGTGGAAGATCAAGAACTGAGCGATCAAGCGGTTGACCGGGTTCACCTTGTTGAACCTCGGCTAACAGCCGCATTCAGGCCGGCCTCAAGCGAATCGGGACATAAAGCGTCATCAACTGCTCATGAAAGGAGCGCTGTGATGCTTAGATTGACCCTGACTTTGGCGGCCGCCGGAAGCGCGCTCGCCCTGGCCGCGCCGGCTGCGGCGCAATTCTACCCCGCGCAGGCTCAGGCCCCGTATGGTTATGGCCAGTCCGGCTATGGCCATCAGAACAACTGGCTCTACAACTTCCGCGACCAGCGGTACGCGAGGATGATGCAGGACCGCGTGCAGCGGCTGCGGCACGACATCCGCCAGATGGGGCAGATGCGCATCCTCGGCTATCGCGAAGTCCGCGAACTGGACCGCGAAGCGCAGAACCTCGAGCAGCGCATCTGGCGCTTCACCCGCAACGGCGTGAGCAACAGCGAAGCGCGCAAGATCGACCGGCGCGTCCGCCGTCTCGAGGATCGCGTGATGCGCGAGGCGAGCGACTGGAACCGTCGTCCGGGCGCGCGCCGCTTCAACCCCTATAATTACAACCAATACTACAACAATTACCGAGGCGACCGCGATTACAATTCGCGCGACGATCATCACGACGGCCATCGCGATCGCGATCGCGACGGACGAGACGATCGCCACGAGGACGATCACGGCCGCGACCGCGACGACTAAGGCGTCGGCGGTTTCGACCAAGGAAGGCGCGCTGGAGCAGTCCAGCGCGCCTTTTCCTTTTGCGGCGCTCTGGCTATAGGCGCGCGGGTCGTGCCCCGGGGGCCGCCGCCACATAAGATCCGATTTTTTCGAGGAGCCGCTTCACCATGGCCATCACGCCGCTCATGCCCGTCTATCCGCGTTCGCCGGTCCGCCCGGTGCGCGGCGAAGGCGTCTATCTGTTCGGCGAGAATGGCGAAAAATATCTCGATTTCGCGAGCGGCATCGCGGTCAATCTGCTCGGCCATGGCCACCCGCATTTGATCCAGGCGATCCAGCGCCAGGCGGCCGAGTTGATGCACGTCAGCAACCTCTATGGCTCGCCCCAGGGCGAAGCGTTCGCGCAGCGGCTGGTCGATCTGACCTTCGCCGACACGGTGTTCTTCACCAATTCGGGGGTCGAGGCAGTCGAATGCGCGATCAAGACCGCGCGGCGCTATCATTTTGCCGGCGGCAATCCGGAAAAACACACACTGATCACCTTCAAGAACGCCTTCCACGGCCGGACGATGGCGACGATCAGCGCGACCGATCAGCCCAAGATGATCGAGGGCTTCGCGCCGCTTTTGCCAGGCTTCAAGGTCGTCGAATTCGACAATCTCGACGCGGCGCTGGCCGCGGTCGACGAGCATACCGCCGGCTTCCTGCTCGAGCCGATCCAGGGCGAGGGCGGCATCCGCCCGGCGTCGAAGGACTTCATCAAGGGGCTGCGCGAAGTCTGCGACGAGAAGGACCTTTGCCTAGTGTTCGACGAGGTCCAGTGCGGCATGGCGCGCACCGGCTATCTCTACGCTTACGAATATTATGGCGTGACGCCCGACATCATGGCCTCGGCCAAGGGCATTGGCGGCGGCTTTCCGCTCGGCGCTTGCCTGGCGACCGCAAAAGCGGCGCGCGGGATGGTCGTCGGCACCCACGGCTCGACCTATGGCGGCAACCCGCTGGCGATGGCCGCGGGTCAGGCGGTGCTCGATGTGGTCGCCAATGACGAATTCCTCGCCGCGGTGCGGGCCAAGGCCGACCGGCTGCGCTCGGCGCTGGAGCAGATGATCCCCAACCACGACCATCTGTTCGAGGGCGTCCGCGGGCTCGGCCTGATGCTCGGCATCAAGATGAAGACCGACAGCCGCGCGTTCGTCGCTTATCTGCGCGAAAAGGGCATTCTGACGGTGGCGGCGGGCGACAATGTCGTGCGCGTCCTGCCACCGCTGACGATCGAGGAAGCCCACATCCGCGAGTTCGTCGACCGCCTGTCGGAAGCGGCGGCGGAGTATCAGGTGCCGGCCGAAGCGGCCTAGACGTCACGCCTCAGGACGAACGGTCCTGCTGTTGCCTCCACTTTCTCCGCTTCCTATCTTTCGCGCATGGCCGAGCTTCCACTGACCCTCGACGTCGCGCTGGGCGTGACCATTCCTTCGCGCGACGCGCGGGGGCGGCTGATCCGCCTTGGCCCCGCGCTCGATGCGATCCTGTCGGCGCATAATTATCCCGCTCCGATCGAGACCCTACTTGCCGAAGCCTTGGTCCTGACCGGGCTGTTCGGATCGCTGCTCAAGGAAGCCGAGGGCCAGGTCACGTTGCAGGCGCAGACCGAGAACGGGATCGTCGATCTGCTGGTGTGCGATTATCGCGATGGCGAATTGCGCGGGTATATCCGCCACGACCGCGAGCGGCTTGCCGAGGCGGGGCCGCATCCCTCGCTGTTCGCGCTGTTCGGCAAGGGCTATCTCGCGGTCACCTTCGACCATCCGCATATGGACGAGCGCTATCAGGGGATCGTTCCGCTCGAGGGCGAAAGCCTGGCCCAGGCCGCGCAGAGCTTCTTCGCCCAGTCGGAGCAGATCCCGAGCCTGGTCCGGCTGGCGGCGGAAAAGCGCGATGATGGCTGGGTTGGGGGCGGTTTGCTGTTCCAGCACCTTCCCGAGGGCGAGGAGGGCCGCGAGCGGCTCGACACAAGGCTCGATCACCCCGACTGGCCGCACGTCGCGGTGCTCGCCGGGTCGGTGAAGCCCGACGAGCTGACCGATCCGTCGCTGCCGCTCGACGATCTCGTGTGGCGGCTGTTCAACGAGGAGGACGAGGTGCGAACGCTGGCCGCGGTGCCGGTTCGCCGCGGTTGCCGCTGCGACCCCGCCTACGTCCGCTCGGTGATCGCCAAGTTTCCGGAAGAGGAGCGGGCGGAGATGGTCGGCGCGGACGGCAAGATCAGTGTCGACTGCGAATTCTGCTCGTCCAAATTCGAGTTCGCGCCGGGCGATGTCGCCTGATCGCGGACATTTAGTCGATCCGCAACATCAGTTGAGGTAAAAGCAGCCATGGCCCGAGTCTCTCGCTTGTTCACGATTGCTGTTGCGCTGACCCTGGGCGCGGGCGCGGGCCTGGCGGTGGCCGCCAATCCCGCGCTGCTGGGCAAGTCGCGGCCGGGCTTGTGGGAGCTGGCCGGGATCGAGGGCATGAAAGCGCCGGCGCGGATGTGCGTCACCGATCTCGCCGATCTTGCGCGGCTCCAACACCCGGGGCGCAAATGCACCCAGCGCGCGATCCGCGAGACCGGGTCGTCGGTGACCTTCGCTTATGAATGCGCGGCGGGCGATTTCGGTCAGAGCCGGATGGATTTTCTGACCAGCCAGAGTTTCCGCATCCAGACGCAGGGCATCGCTGGCGGCCTGCCCTTCTCCTACCTCGTCCAGGCGCGGCGGCTCGGCGAGTGCGCGACGGAAGACCCGCCAGCTAGCCATTAAGCCCTCGTTTAACCCGGTTGCGGTAATGATTAGTCGTGCCCGATTCGGCACGCATTCCTCCCGATTGGGGCCGCCGGCTTCCCTCATGTGGCCGGCGGCCCTTCTTTTTGGTTCGCCGGGGGCCTAGAGCGCGCGGCGTGCTGTATCTCCTCGCCAAGGCCGCTTTGTCGGGAGCAATCGTCGCCGCGGTGGCGGAGATTGCGCGGCGCTTTCCGGGCTGGGGCGGGTTGGTCGCCTCGCTGCCCTTGGTGTCGCTGCTGGCGATGACCTGGCTCTATCTCGACACCCGCGACACCGCCAAGGTCGCCGACCTCGCGTCGAGCACCTTCTGGTTCATCCTGCCATCGATCCCGCTGTTCCTGATCATCCCCGCGCTGCTGCGTTCGGGGTGGAGCTGGGCGGCGACGATGGCGGTCGCAATCGCGGTGACGCTGGCGCTTTACGCTTTGATGTTCTGGGCGGCGCCGAGGCTCGGAATCAGGCTGTGAGCCGAGCCGCGGTGGTCTTGCTCTCGGGCGGGCTCGATTCGATGGTCTGCGCCGCGCTCGCTCGCGAGCTAGGCTTTGAGGTGATCGCGCTGACGATCGATTATGGCCAGCGCCACCGCGTCGAGATCGAAGCCGCGCGGCGCATCGCGGTTCAGCTTGCCGACCGCCACATCGTCCTCGCGCTCGATTTGGCGGCGTTCGGCGGATCGGCGCTGACCGCCGATATTGCGGTGCCGAAGGATGGTGTGGGTGAGGGAATTCCGGTGACCTACGTCCCGGCGCGCAATACGATCTTCCTCAGCCTTGCACTGGGCCTCGCCGAGGCGAGCGGGGCGAGCGACATCTTCATCGGCGTCAACGCGCTCGATTATTCGGGCTATCCCGATTGCCGGCCGGAGTTCATCGACGCGTTTCAGGGTCTCGTCGGGCTCGCGACCAAGGCGGGGGCCGAGGGACATCCGCCGCGCATCCACGCCCCGCTCCAGCATCTCGGCAAGGCCGAAATCGCGCGCGAGGCGGAGCGGCTGGGATTGGACGCGGGGCTCAGCCACAGCTGCTACGACCCGCTCCCCGACGGGCGGCATTGCGGGCGGTGCGACGCCTGCCGCCTGCGCTCCAAGGGTTTCGAGGACGCCGAGCTCAAAGACCCGACGGCCTACGCCTGATCATTGCGCGTTCGACTCGGTCGTGGCGGGAGTTTCGGCGCCATCAGCAGGCGCTGTGGCGGCAGTCGCCGGACGGCGCGACGGTGCGCGCTTGCTGTCCGACGCGCCATTATTGGCCGGCGCGGCGGCATTCTCGCTATTATTGAGATCGGCGGTGATCGCGACGTCCGCGGCCATGTTCGCCGCTTCCCCGGTAACCGCGTCGATCGCGGTGACATCGTTCGAGCTGATCGTCTCCGCGGTCATCGCCTGCCCGCTGTTCCCCGCTTGAGCGTCGCCGCTTTTGCCACACGCCATGAGGCCGAGAGCGAGGACCGGAGCAAGCATCAACAGGCGCATCGTTCACTCCGCACAAAAGAAGGGGCCGCCGGCGAATACCGGCAGCCCCTCCAAAAGCCAACGCCTGCGAAAAATTCCGCAGGCGGCTGGATTACATCGCGTTGTTGGCCGCAGCGTTGGCAGCGTCAGCAGCCGTATTGGCGGCGTCGGCCGAGTTGGCAGCGTCGCCAGCAGCGTCCATGGCCATGTTTGCGTCCGCATTCATGTCCGCATTCATGTCCATCGTCGCGTTCATATCGGCATTCATGTCGATATTCTCGTCGACGTTCATCGTGTTGTCGGCGGCATTCTCGCTGCTACAAGCAGCAACCGCCAGGGCCGCACCAGCGACCAGGATTAGAGCACGCATTCAAGACTCCCTCATGTTTGCGATCTGCAGCGGAAACCCGCTACGCAAATCGGACGGACCATAGTCCGAAGGGCGCGGGTCCATCAAGACTCTTTGCACTGCGCTTTCAAAGCGCTGAGAAAGCTGACAAAACCGCGCTCCAGTCCGGCATCAACGGCGCTCATCGCATTTAGTTTCCCCATTTCGTGCAAACTGGTGACTCCGAAATCGGCGATCCCGCAGGGGATGATCGCGGTGAAATGGTCCAGATTCGGGGCGACATTGATCGAAAAGCCGTGGAGCGTGACCCAGCGCTTCACGCGCACGCCAAGCGCCGCGATCTTCGCCTCGGCCGCACCATCGCCGACCCAGATCCCGATCCGGCCTGGAGCGCGATGCGCCGCGACCCCCAAATCGGCGAGCGCGGCGATGACCCAGCCCTCGAGCGCGTGGACGAAACAGCGAATGTCCTTCCCGCGCTTTTCGAGGTCGAGCATGACATAGCCCACCCGCTGCCCCGGGCCGTGATACGTGTAGCGTCCGCCGCGACCCGCCTCGAACACCGGAAACTGGTCGGGATCGCGCAGCTCGGCGGGGTCGGCGCTGGTGCCGGCGGTGATCAATGGCGGATGTTCGAGCAGCCACACGCATTCGGCGGCGTCGCCGGCTCGGATTGCCCGCGCGCGCTCCTCCATGAAGGCGAGCGCCTCGGCATAAGGGACCGGCGCTTCGCTGGTGCGCCATTCGATGTCGGCAATGGTGGTCATCCGGGCGCTGATGTGGCTCGGCGCGGGGGCTTGGGCAAGGTCCATTGCGAAGCCGGCCGGAGCACCGCATAACGCGATTCAACCCGGCGGGAGGCATGAATGAAGGCGATTTCGATTTCGGCGGCGTGGGATGAAACTCGCGCCTTGCTGGCCCGCGACGGCAAGCTGTTCGCGAGCGTCGCCTTGGCGCTGATCGTCCTGCCCGCGGTGATTGCCGGGGTGCTCGATCCGCGCGCGCCGAGCGAGGTCGACGCGCCGATGTGGTTCGACGCCGTGGTGATGATCATCTCCTTGATCTCGATCGCCGGGCAGCTGGCGCTGGTCCGGCTCGCGCTCGGTCCGTCGATCACGGTGGCCGGAGCGATCAGCCACGGATTGCGTCGGTTTCCCCCTTATTTTCTCGGGCTTCTCATTCTGGGTCTGGGCATGATCCTGGTGGCGATCCCGTTCGGAATCGCGGCGGTGGCGCTGGGCCTCGACCTCGAGCAGGGGTCGGCGGCGGCGCTGACCGGCCCGATCCTGATCCTCATCTTCCTGATGGCGATGGCCGTGCTGTTCGTGGCGGTACGTTTTTTGATGGCGATGCCGGTGGCCAGCGCGGAAATCTCGGGCACGACCGAGATTCTGAAGCGGAGCTGGCACCTGACCGAGGGCAATTGGTTGAAGCTGTTCCTGTTCCTGCTGCTGTTCGTGTTCGCGGCGGTCATGATTATCGGCGCGGTCTCGCTGGTGGCGGGAAGCCTGATCCTGCTGGCGTTCAAATCGATCGAGCCGATGAGCACAGCGGCGCTGTTGGGAGCGCTGATCGAAGGCGTGTTCAGCGGCATGTTCTCGGTCGTCTTCACGCTGATGCTGACGCGGATCTACGTTCAGCTGAGCGGACGCGAGACGGTCGAAGCCGCCGCCTGACCTAGCTCCACCGAGCGAGCGGGGGGAGGCTCATCAGGATGGCGTCGATATTGCCGCCGGTCTTGAGCCCGAACAGGGTGCCGCGGTCGTAGAGCAGGTTGAACTCGACATAGCGGCCGCGGAACTCGAGCAGCCGCTCGATGTCGGCCTCATCGAAGGGCTGATCCATGTGCAGCCTCACGAGCGCGGGGAAGACATCCAGGAACGCCTCGCCGACCACGCGGGTGAAGGCGAAATGCGCGTCGAAATGGCCCTCGAGATGGTCATAGAAAATCCCCCCGACGCCGCGCGCGACTTGACGGTGGGGGAGCCAGAAATAGTCCTCTGCCCACTTCGAGAATTTGGGATAGAAAGTCGGGTCGTGAGCGGCGCAGGCGGCGCGGAGGCGGGCGTGGAAGGCGGCGGTATCCTCCGCGTACGGAATGGCGGGGTTGAGGTCGGCACCGCCCCCGAACCAGCGCTTGGTGGTCGTCAGGAAGCGGGTGTTCAGGTGGACCGCGGGGACGTGCGGATTGGCCATGTGCGCAACCAGGCTGATGCCGGTGGCGAAGAAGGACGGATCGTCCTCGGCGCCGTGCACTTGGGCCGCAAATTCGGGTGAAAAGGCGCCGCCGACGGTCGAGACGTTGACCCCGACTTTTTCGAACACCTTGCCCTTCATGACGCCGCGAACGCCGCCGCCGCCATCCTCGCCGCCGGCATCGTCACGGTGCCAGGGGGTGTAGTCGAAGGTCGCATCGCTCCCCGCCTCGCGCTCGATGGCCTCGAACTCGGCGCAAATGCGGGAGCGCAGAGTCTCGAACCAGTCGCGCGCCGCCTGTTGCTGGTCGTCGAGGGGAGCCATCAGAAGGCGCGGCGTTGCGCCGAGAGCAGCATCCTCAGCAGCATCGCGACGGGCCGCGGAACCCCGACCTTGCCCTCGAGCCACAGGCTGACCGCGCTGCGCGACACGCCGATCGCCTGCGCCAGCTCATTCTGGGTGCGATAGCCGAGGCTGCGCATGCAGCTGCGCAGCTCGTCCGGCGACATCGAGGCGAGGCGTTCGTCCATTGGGTCTCTTAGCCACAGGATGCGTGTGCCTGAAACCCCGCTCATCCTGAGGAGCCATTGAGCGAAGTCGAAATGGCGTCTCGAAGGACGGTCCTTCGAGACGGGCCTTCGATGCGCTTCGCTTACTCAGTCCCTCCTCAGGATGAGCGGGATTGTGGGCTAGATTGCATCCGGGCCCCGGTCACCGGTGCGGATGCGGATTGCCTCCTCCACCGGCAGCACGAAGATCTTGCCGTCGCCGATGCGGCCGGTGCGCGCGGCATTCTCGATCGCCTCGACGACATTGGCGACGAGATTGTCCTCGACCACCACCTCGATCTTCACCTTGGGCAGGAAGTCGATGACATATTCGGCGCCGCGATAGAGCTCGGTATGGCCCTTCTGGCGGCCGAAGCCTTTGACCTCGGACACGGTCAGGCCGGAGACCCCGACCTCGTGGAGCGCGTCTTTGACGTCGTCGAGCTTGAACGGCTTGATGATCGCTTCGATCTTCTTCATGGCGCCCTGATAAGGCTGCCGCACGGCCGCCGCAATTGATCGCGAGAGCGCCCAGCCCATGAAAGCCATCATCCTTGCCGCGGGGCAGGGCTCGCGCCTCGGCCATCTGGTCGACGACCGGCCCAAATGCCTGATTGATTTCAACGGGCGGAGCCTGCTCGACCGCCAGCTCGACACGCTTGAAGCCAATAAAGTGGGCGAAGCGGTGGTCGTCACCGGCTTCCATGACGAATTGGTCCAGGCGGCGGTCGCGGCGCGGAGCGGCGGGCCGAGGGTCACTACCGTCTACAACCCGTTCTACAAGGTCGCGGACAATACCGGCTCGCTGTACATGGCGCGCGAGGCGCTGGCCGGCAATTGCCTGGTGTGGAACGGCGACACGCTGGTGTCGAACGCGCTGATGGCCAAGGTTGTCGCGAACGACCGCTCGGGCATCTGCGTCACCGTCGACCGCAAGGCGAGCGGCTATGACGACGACGACATGAAGGTGGTCGAGGAGGGCGGGCGGCTCAGGGAAATCGGCAAGCGCATCGCCGCGGGCGTCAACGCGGAGTCGATCGGCCTATTGGCGTTTCGCGATGGCGGGGCGGAGCGCTTCCGCGAAGCGATCGAGGCCGCGATGCGGACCGGCGAGGGCACGACCATCTGGTATCTGCGCGTCATCCACCATCTCGCGCAATCGAGCGATGTGTGGACGCTCGACATCAGCGGCGAGGAGTGGGGCGAAGTCGACTTCCCGGAGGATGTCGAGGTTGCGCGGGCGTTGTGCGAGCGGTGGGACGAGACGCGGTCGGACCTGGCATGAGCCAGATCCTCAGTCATTTATTGGAAATCGCATCAGAATTTTCCGCGCAAGAGGCTAGTCCAGACGACCAACTTTTTCGCGATTTGAACATCAACGGCGCGGATTTCCTCGAGTTCGTAATTGCAGTTGAGCAAGAGTTCGGGGTCAACCTTAATTGGGTGTCGCCGCTACACGGCCAAGGCGAGCCGTACGATCCAACATTGGCCGAGTTGGCGCGCTTTATTGATCGGGGCGAGCGTCCAACGAAGCCTAACGTCACGAAGTAAATCCGTGACGTCGATCCGGTCGCTATGCGCCGGTCGGCCGGCTTTCGCGCTCTCTTCGCGCTGCTTCGGCGACGCTTCGCGTCGGCGTCGCTGCGTTCGGGCGCTCACGCGTAAGGCGGCCGATCCAACCCCTTCGCGCTCTTCGTGAAAATCTCGCAGCCGTCTTCGGTGATGCCGATCGAATGTTCGAACTGCGCCGAG
This sequence comes from Sphingomonas sp., assembly GCA_031387795.1. GTDB lineage: Bacteria > Pseudomonadota > Alphaproteobacteria > Sphingomonadales > Sphingomonadaceae > Sphingomicrobium. Next base: position 6,935 of record JANNDN010000162.1, on the reverse strand, counting down.
AGCGAGCGGTCGCGGGTGACGGCGGTCCAGCCGTCGTCGAGGATCTTGCAGTCGGCGCGGCCGATGTTGATCATCGGCTCGACGGTGAAGATCATGCCGGGTTTTAGCTCGGGGCCAGTGCCGGGTTTCCCGGCGTGCACGACATCGGGCGCGTCGTGGAACAGGCGGCCGAGCCCGTGGCCGCAGAAATCGCGGACCACGCTGTATCGCTGCTTTTCGGCATGGGTCTGGATGGCGTTGGCGACATCGCCGAGGCGGTTACCGGGCCGCGCCTGCTCGAGCCCGAGCATCAGGCATTCATAGGTGATGTCGACCAGCCGCCGCGCCTTCACCGGGACGTCGCCGACGAAATACATGCGGCTGGTGTCGCCGTGCCAGCCACCCAGGATCGGGGTCACGTCGATGTTGACGATGTCGCCATCCTTCAACGCTTTGTCGCTCGGAATCCCGTGGCACACGACGTGGTTGATCGAGGTACAGCAGCTCTTGGTATAGCCACGATAGCCGAGCGTCGCGGGAACGCCGCCGCCGTCGAGCATCAGCTGGTGGACGCGGTCGTCGATCGCTTGCGTGGTCACGCCGGGCGCGACGAAGGAGGTCATGTCATCGAGGATGTCCGCGGCCAGCCGACCGGCCAGCCTCATCCCTTCAAAGCCCTCGGGGCCGTGGAGCTTGATCGCTCCGTCGCGCAAATCGGCGCGATCGCCCGCGGTGACGGTGACATATTCGTTCATTCGCCCGATATAGGCCGCGATGCCCGAAACGAAAACCTGGACCGCCGCATTGTGCGTGATCGGCGATGAAATCCTGTCGGGGCGGACCCAGGACAAGAATATCGCGCAGCTCGCGGCGTGGCTCAACGATCAGGGGATCGAGCTGGCCGAGGTGCGGGTGGTGCCCGACGTCGAGGAGCGCATCGTCGAGGCGGTCAATGCCCTGCGCGAGCGTTACGATTATTGCTTCACCACGGGCGGGATCGGCCCGACCCACGACGACATCACGGTCGATTCGATCGCCGCGGCGTTCGGGGTCGGGGTCGTCGTCCACCCTCAGGCGAAGCGGATGCTCGAGGATTATTATCGCGGTCGGCCGGGCGGGTTCGAGCTGACCGAGGCACGGCTGAGGATGGCGCGGGTGCCCGAAGGCGCGGAGCTGATCGTCAATCCGACGTCCGGAGCGCCCGGGGTCAAGATGGGCAACGTCTATATCCTGGCGGGCGTGCCCTATATCGCTTTGGCGATGATGGAGGCGCTCACTGGGAAACTCGAGGGCGGGGTTCCGGTGACCTCGGTGACGGTCGGCGCGCGGGCGCCCGAAAGCGATGTCGCCGACCTGCTCAAGGTCACGCAGGACGACCATCCGGGGGTGACCATCGGCAGCTATCCGTTCTTCCGCGACGGCCTTTACGGGTCGAACTTCGTCATTCGCTCGCGCGACGGCGAACTGGCGCAGCGGTGCGGAAAGGTGCTCGGCGAGCGCCTGCGCGAGGCGGGCTATGAGACCGTCGCGGGCGGGATCTAGGGAATTGCTTCCGTGCTTGCCTTGCTGCGGCTAGATTGACAGTCGCCGGCGTGGGGGACGGCTGACGATGGCAAGCGAGGGCGAGCGGCCAACGATCTTTCTGAGCTATGCGCACGGCGATCAGGCGCAGGCGCAGCGCCTTGCCGCGGCCTTGGAGAAAGGCGGGTTCACCGTGTGGTGGGACGCGCTGATCGAGGGCGGGACGCGTTACGCCAAGTCGATCGACGATGCTCTGGCGGCGGCTGACGCGGTGGTCGTCTTGTGGTCGAAGCATTCCATTGATTCCGACTGGGTCAAGGACGAGGCGGCGCAGGGCCGCGAGCGGCACCGGCTGGTTCCGTTGTCGCTCGACGGCACCCCGCCGCCCTTGGGTTTTCGCCAGTTGCAGGTGATCGATCTGTCGGGCTGGCGAGGGCGCGCCGACGGACCGCAGATGAGTGCGATCCGACGCGCGGTCGCGGCCGCTGCCGGTCAGGACGCAATCGAACCGCGCCGCATCGCCCAGCCGCGCGTGTCGCGCCGGCAGGCGATCGGCGGCGTGGCCGCGGTCTCCTTGCTCGGCGGCGGTGCGCTGGTGGCGTGGCAGCAGGGCGTCTTCGATGCGGGCGGTGGCGGCGCGCGCAGCATCGCGGTGCTGCCGTTCAAGAACCTCAGCGGCAATGCCAATCAGGCGTTCCTGTCCGACGGGCTGACCGATGAAGTGCGCTCGGCGCTGACCCGCAATGCCGCGCTCAGCGTGCTCGCCGCGACGTCCTCGAACAGCATCGGCGAGATGACGGGCGACGCGGTCGCGATCGCGGGCAGACTCGGAGTTGCTTATTTGCTCGAAGGCTCGGTCCAGCGCGCCGGCGACATGGTTCGAGTGGCGATCGATTTGACCGACGGCAACACCGGTTTCAGCACCTGGTCGCGGCGGGTGGCGAGCAAGCTGACCGACATTTTCGCCTTCCAGACCGAGATTGCCGGTCTCGTTTCGAGCGCGCTGTCGGTGCGCATGGCGACCGACGATCCGGCGCCCGGCGGCACCCGCAACGTCGGCGCCTATGAGGCCTTTTTGCGCGGGCGGGCGCTGTACAATCTGTCCAAGGACGAAGCCAGCGACCGCGAGGCGATGGCCCTGTTTGAAAATGCGATTTCCGCGGACCCGAAATTCGCGCTCGCCCATGCCGCGCGGTCGCGGGTGCTGTCGTCGATCGCCAGCGTCTATGCCCCGGCGGCCGAGATCAAGCCGACTTTCGCCGCCGCGATCGAGGAGGGACGCCGGGCGGTCGAACTCGCGCCCAGGCTAGCCGAGGGGCACCTCGCGCTCGGCTACGCGATGTTCGCGGGGCAGTTCGACATCAAGGGCGCGCGCCGGTCCTACGACCTTGCCTACCGCTATGGCCGCGGCAACGCCGACAATCTGGTGCTCTATGCTTATTATGCGGTGCGCGCGCGGCGTTCGAAGGAGGCGCGGGCGGCCATCGCCCAGGCGGTTGCGCTCGACCCGCTCAATCCGCGCACTCATCGAGCGGCGGGGACAATCGCCTTCGCGACGCGCGATTATGACGCGGCCATCGTTCATTACCGCCGCGCACTCGAACTCAATCCGGCGATGGCCAACGTCCATGGCTTCCTCGGCAATTGCCTGACCCAGCTGGGCAAGCTCGACGAAGCGCGCGCGGCGCTGGCGAAGGAGCCGAGCGCGATGTTCCGGCTGACCGGACAGGCGATCCTGGAAATGCGCGCCGGCAATGCCGCCGCCGCCGCCAAAGCCTTCGATGCGCTGGTCGCCGAGGTTGGCGACGCCGCGCTCTACCAACAGGCGCAGGTGATGGCGCAGTGGCGGCGCCCGGATCAGGCGATCGCGCTGCTCGCGCGGGCGCGAGCGGTCGGCGATTCGGGCATGACCTCGGTCGCCAGCGATCCGTTTCTCGACCCGATCGCGCGCGACCCACGCTACCGCGCGCTGGTCCGCGACATGGGCTTTGGCTGATCGTGGCTATCGCCCACCGCGCATTCGTGCGACTTTGTGAACCCTATCCGCAGTGAGGAGAGACGAGATGATCACCGACTTGCTGACTTTCGGCCCCGAAGACGAAGAGAAAGATCGCGGCAGCGGCGACGACCGTGGCAGCGGTGATGATCGCGGCAGCGGCGATGATCGTGGCAGCGGCGACGATCGCGGTAGCGGCGACGATCGCTAACGGAGTTCGTTGAGCGACGGGTCGGCGGTCATCGCGCGGTCGATCCAGTCGAGGAAATTGGTCCGGTCGATCCGGACATAGACGCCCGCGCTATGCTCGGCGTAACAGCCGATGCCCCAGCTGACGATGCCGACCAGCACGGGCTCGTCCTCACCCATCACCAGCGGACCGCCGCTGTCGCCCGTGCAAGTGTCGTTGCCGGGCTCGGACGCGCACAGCATGTAGGGCTCGGTCTTGCCGCGATACTGGGGATAATCGGAACAATTGACGACGCTCAGATCGACCTGCGTCAATTCGGCGGCGAAGCCCTTGTCCTTGCCCGCTTCGAGCTGCCCCCAGCCGGTCGCATAGACGCGCTCGCCGGGGGTTAGCGGGTCGCCGTCGTAAAGCGGGATTTCGCCGATTTCTCGCGCGCCCTCGTCGGCCGTTTCCTCATCCTCGACGAAGTGGACCAGCGCGATGTCGTAATAGTGGCGCGGCTTGTTCCAGTCGGCGTGGCGGACCATGCGGTCGATGCGGAAGGTGACTCCTTCGTCGGTGTCGAGAAAGGTCGCGCCGAGGCGCACGCGATAGCCTTTGTCGACCTTGGCCTGGTCGATGCAGTGCGCGGCGGTGAGCACCCAGCCCGGCGCGATCAGCGACCCGCCGCAGCGGTGGCGCAAGTCCCATTCGTCGCGCTCCGCAAGCTCGGCCGGGGTCCAGTCGGTGAAATTGGAATAGATCTGCGCCTGCCATGGCACGACGCCATCTTCTTCGGGCATCTCGTCCGTTGGCTGTGCCGCGGCCGCCAAGGCGAGCAATAGCAAAGGCAAGTACATGAGCGGCGACCTCCCCGAGTGCGCCGATCATGGCACAGGACGTTGCACGGGTCACGAAATTGGAGCGGGCGAAGGGAATCGAACCCTCGTCGTAAGCTTGGGAAGCTTCTGCTCTACCATTGAGCTACGCCCGCTCGGTGAGAGGGGAATTACGGGCGTTCGCGGCGAGGGTCAACGCGCCTGCTCACACAGATCGACGCTTGCTTAATATAAGTGTGCTTACTATATTTGGGTGATGGAAACGCTCCCTTTCGAAATCGGTGAGACCGCGCATGCCTTGCGCCGTGCGTTCGACCGCCGCGCCGCCGACCTGGGGGTCACCCGCGCGCAATGGAAGGTGATGTTTCGGCTGTCGCGCGAGCCGGGACTGCGGCAGGTCGAGCTCGCCGACAAATTGGACGTCGAGCCGATTACCTTGTGCCGGATCATCGACCGGCTCGAGGACGCCAAATTGGTCGAGCGACGCCGCGACCCCGCCGACCGCCGCGCCTGGCAGCTCTATCTGACCGACGCCGCGGCGCCGTTGAGCGCCAAGCTGCGAACGCTTGGCAACGGCCTGATCGACGAGGCGTTCGCGGGAATTTCCGCCGCCGAGATCGCGACCGCGCGATCGGTGCTGACGCGCGTTCGCGGCAACCTCGCCACTCTGCCCGCCCAGCCCAAGGCCTCGAACCAATGAACGATATGTCCGATCCTCCCGCCATCGCCATCGAGGGCAACCAGAAGGCCACTGCCAAAGCGCGGCGGGCGGCGCGCAAGCGGCGGCGCAACCTCCTCATCATGTTCGCGGTTCCGGCGATTCTGCTCCTCGTCGGGGGCTATTTCTGGATGACGGGCGGAACCAGCGTCGCGACCGATGACGCCCGCATCAAGCAGGACATTGTCGCGGTCAGCCCGCTGGTCAACGGCCCGATCGCCAAGGCCTATGTGAAAAACGGCGACCAGGTGAAGCGCGGCCAGTTGTTGTTCGAGATCGAGGCCGCGCCGTACCGGGTCGCGCTCGAGCAAGCCGAGGCGCAGATGGCCGCGGCCCGGCTCCAGACGAGCGTGCTGCGAACTGAGGCTGCTGGCACCGGCGCCGACATCACCGGGGCCCAGGCGAACCTCGCGATCAAGCAAAATGCGCTGTCCCGGCAGCAGGCACTGATCAAACGCGGCTTCACCACGCGCGCCGATTTCGACGACGCGCTCAACGAAGTGCGCTCGGCCGAGACCCAGCTGGCCGATGCCCGCGCCCGCTCCGCCAACGCCAGCGCCGCGCTCGCGCCGGGCGAACAGCCCTCGGTCGCGCAGGCGCAAGCGGCGATCGACAAAGCACGGCTCGACCTCGCGCGGACGCGGATCTTCGCGCCCGCGGCCGGTATAATCGAGAACGCCGACAATCTTCAGGTCGGGCAAATGGCGGTGACCGGGATCGGGCTGCTGTCGCTGGTCGGGACCGGCAAATCCTGGGTCGAGGCCAATTTCAAGGAGCGCGACCTCGAGCGGATGGTTCCGGGCCAGCGCGCGACGATTGAGGTCGATGCTTATCCCGGACGCGATTTCGAGGGGCGGGTGCAAAGCGTCGGCGCCGGCACCGGCTCGGAATTCTCGCTGCTCCCGGCCCAGAATGCCAACGGCAATTGGGTCAAGGTGGTCCAGCGGGTGCCGGTCCGGATCGCCTTCGCCGAGAAGCCCGACCGGCCGCTGATCGCCGGACTGTCGACCACCGTCACCGTGCACTTCGACCGTTAAGGGCCGCGCCGGCAATGGCCACGACCCCCGACCATCTCGCGGCGCATCCGCTGCCGACGGCGGAGCGGGTCATCGTCACCATCGCGGTGATGATGGCGGTGCTTCTCCAGGTGCTCGACACGACCATCGCCAATGTCGCCCTGCCGCACATGCAGGCGAGCCTGAGCGCGACCCAGGACAGCGTGAACTGGGTGCTGACGAGCTACATCGTCGCCTCGGCGATCGCCTTGCCGATCAGCGGCTGGCTGTCGGACCGGGTCGGGCGCAAGCGGCTGCTGTTAATCTCGGTGATCGGGTTCACGATCACCTCGGTGCTTTGCGCGACCGCCACCAGCCTCACCGAGATGGTCATGTTCCGCGCGCTCCAGGGGGTCAGCGGAGCCTTCATCGTGCCGCTTGCCCAGGCGACGTTGTTCGACATCAACCCGCGCGAAAAACACAGCCAGGCGATGGCGCTGTTCGGCGGCGGGATCATGATCGGGCCGATCCTCGGTCCGGTCCTCGGCGGCTGGCTGACCGACAATTACAACTGGCGCTGGGTGTTTTTGGTCAACCTCCCGATTGGCGTTTTGTGCACGTTCCTGCTGCTCCGGTTCATGCCGTGGGCGCAGCGCAATCGGCGCAAGTTCGACGCCTTCGGCTTCATCCTGCTCGCGGTCGCGCTCGGCGGATTGCA
>JANNDN010000215.1:0-1667 GCA_031387795.1 Sphingomonas sp. | reverse complement strand
AAAGAGGTCCAGTCCGACAATCCCCGGTAACAGGACACCGTCCGCGCGCGGATCGAGCCTCACCGCCTCAATCTTGTCCTTTCGAGTGCCGTCGAGTTCCAGGAAGGCGATCCGCACGACGGCTGCGTCCGACGACCCGGTCTGGCCCTGGAGCGACTCGCTGCCCGCCGGGACGAACCCAACCTCGGCCGCGAAACCGGCGTAAACCGCGCTCCCCTCCGCTCCGGTGTCGAAGACGAATTGGCGGGTACCGAACGGTCCTTCGACCGGGACCAGCGCGTGGCCGGTTGGCGCAATCCTGATCGGAACCTCGGCCCGCGCCGCATCGGCGCTGATCGCGGCGGCCACGAGAAGCGATGCCGCCCCCCACCTCATTCGACGTAATTCGCCGTCGTTTTTTCGCGTACTTCCTCCGCCGTAACTCCCGGCGCCAGCTCGATCAGCTTGAACGGGGACGCGTGATCCGGCCGGTGGAACACGCACAAATCGGTGATGATCATGTCGACCGCATTGCGGCCCGTCAGCGGCAGCGTGCATACAGGAATGAACTTGGGATCGCCGTTCTTGGACGTGTGCTCCATCACCACGATGATCTTCTTGACCCCGGCGACGAGGTCCATTGCCCCGCCCATGCCTTTGATCATCTTGCCCGGAATCATCCAATTGGCGATGTCGCCATTCTCAGCGACCTCCATCGCGCCAAGTACGGTCAAGTCGATATGCCCGCCGCGGATCATCGCGAAGCTCGCCGCCGAGTCGAAATAGGACGAGCTGTCGAGTTCGCTGATGGTCTGCTTGCCGGCGTTGATGAGATCGGCATCGACGTCTTCGGGATAAGGGAACGGTCCGATGCCGAGCATCCCGTTTTCGCTTTGCAGCGTCACCGTCAGCCCCTCGGGAATATGGTTGGCGACGAGCGTCGGAATGCCGATCCCGAGATTGACGTAATAGCCGTCCTCAAGCTCCTTGGCCGCACGTGCGGCCATCTGATCGCGATCCCACGGCATTACGCGACCTCCCTTTCGCGCACGGTACGAAACTCGATCTTCTTGTCGTAGGGGCCGCCGAGAATCAGTCGGTTGACGTAGATCGAGGGCAGATGGATGCAATCGGGGTCGAGGCTGCCGACCGCCACGATCTCCTCGACCTCGACGACGCAAACTTTGCCGCAGGTCGCCGCGGGCAGGTTGAAGTTGCGCGCGGTCTTGCGGAACATGAGGTTGCCGTCCTCGTCGGCTTTGAAGCCCTTGATGATGCTGAGGTCGGCGCGGATGCCGTGCTCGAGCACATAGGTCTCGCCGTCGAAGTCCTTAAGCTCCTTGCTCTCGGCGACAACCGTGCCAACGCCGGTTTTGGTGTAAAAGCCGGGAATCCCGGCCCCGCCCGCGCGCATCCGTTCGGCGAGCGTCCCCTGCGGGCAGAATTCGACCTCGAGCTCGCCCGCCAGATATTGCCGTTCGAATTCCTTATTCTCGCCGACGTAGGACAAAATCATCTTCTTGACCTGCCGCGTCCGCAGCAGCTTGCCCAAACCCTCATTGTCGATCCCGGCGTTGTTCGAGGCGATGGTGAGGTCCTTGACCCCGGAGGCGACGATGGCGTCGATCAGCCGCTCGGGGATCCCGCACAGCCCGAAACCGCCTGCGGCGATGGTCATTCCATCGCGC
>JANNDN010000097.1:0-3222 GCA_031387795.1 Sphingomonas sp. | reverse complement strand
CATTCGAACGGTTTTTCGCTGGTCCGCCGGATCATCGAGCGCGAGGGCTGGAACCTCGACGACCCGATGCCCGGCGAAGACGGCCGGACACTCGCTGAAACGCTCCTCACACCGACCCGCATTTACGTCCGTCCGCTCCTTCCTGTGGTCCAGCAGGGGCTGATCAAGGGGCTCGCCCACATCACCGGCGGTGGCCTGATCGAAAATATCCCGCGCGTCCTTCCCGAGGGCGCGCACGCGCTCGTCGACACCGGCGGGTGGCCGCTTCCGCCGGTGTTTGCGATGCTCCAGCGCGGCGGGCGGATCGCGGCTGGAGAGATGGCGCGGACCTTCAATTGCGGGATCGGCATGGCGGTAATCGTCGGCGCGGCGGAGGCTGAAGCCGTCACGACGGCGCTCGAGACGGCCGGCGAAACCGTCTTCGCCATCGGCCGGATCGAACCCGGGACGCGCGGCTGCACGGTTGCCGGCGTCGCCGGGGCTTGGGGTTCCAACGAGGACTGGACCGCGAATCACTATGGCTGATCCGCGGCGGGTCGCGATCCTGATTTCAGGGCGCGGCAGCAACATGCGCGCGCTGGTCGAGCAGGCGGATGGCTATGAAGTCGTCCTGGTCGCCTCGAACAAACCTCAGTCGGAGGGACTCGAGTGGGCGCGCCGACGCGGCCTTCCGACCTGGACCCATGACAGCGCGGGTATCGAGCGCGCGCGTTTCGATTCAATCCTCGCGGCAGCGCTGGACGAGCATCGCGTCGGGACGATCGCGCTCGCTGGCTACATGCGCATCCTGACCCCCGACTTCATCCGCCGGTTCGAGGGTCGGATCGTCAACATCCATCCCTCGCTGCTGCCCAAATATCGCGGCCTCGAGACCCACAGCCGCGCCCTTGCCGCCGGCGATTCGGTCAGCGGCTGCACCGTCCACCTCGTTACCGAGGAAGTGGATGCCGGCGAGATTCTGGGCCAGGCCGAAGTCGCGATTGAGCCAAGCGACTCGGCGCCAAGCCTTGCGCAGCGCGTGCTCGCCGCGGAACATGGTCTCTATGCGAAGATCCTGAAGGAGTTCGTGGCGCGATGAACGAGCAAGTGCCCAAGCGCCGCCGCGGAATCGGCTTTGGCGAGACGATCGCGCTCGCCGCGCTGACCGTCTCCGCGCTCGGTTTGTGGAACAGCTGGCAGGACGGCCAGCGCGCCCCCGCGGAAGTGGTTGAACGCAAGGCCGCGGTGCCGCTGGTCCTGCGCGGCACGGTCGAGGACGAGGGCAAAAGGATCGTCATCGCGCCGGTCGAGACGACCCACGCGCTCGAATCGCTGTCGCTCGCGCTCGCTTCCGGCGGGAAGATCGAAGTCGGCAGCGATGGCCGGCTCGACTCGGGTGCGGTCGAGAACGCCCACCCCGACGGTACCGAGCGCAAGTGCGAGGGCCAAATCCTCGCCTCGGTCACCGCCCGCTATGTCGAATCGGGTACCGAGCGGAAGACCGTGCGCCGCTACGCGATTCGCTATCGCTGGGAAGGCGGCGGACTGTTCGGCGGGCGCTCGCTCCGGCTGACCGCCTTCCAGCGCGCCTGACGCCCCACGCGGCTTTACAGCGCGTCCGACTTGTGACGCTTTAGGCTCAGATGCGGACCGACCACCTCTTCCTCTCGATCGCGCTGATCGCAGCCGAACTGGTCGTGCTCGCGCGCGCCATCCTGCGCCCCCACCGCGAACCCGCGGCGCGCCTGGCCTGGGTGCTGCTGATCATCGCTGCGCCGGTCGTCGGAATGATTCTCTACATCCTCGTTGGCGAAGCACGATTGGGTCGAAAGCGGCGTGCTTTGGTGACCAAGATCGACGCCGCGCTCCCGCGACCGCCCGGCGACCCGCGCGCGCTCGCCCGACTCGCCGATGGAGACCACGAATCGCCGTTCGCGCTGGCGCGCTCGATCAACGGCTTCGACCCCACCTCGGGCAATGCCGCGAGCCTGGCCAAGGACAGCGACGAAGCAGTCGAACTGATGTGCGCCGACACCGACGCCGCCCGCAAAACGGTCCACGCCTGCTTCTACATCTGGCTCGACGACAATAATGGGCTGAAGCTCAAGGACGCCTTCATCCGTGCCGCCAAACGCGGGGTGAAGGTCCGTGCGCTCGCCGACGCGCTCGGCTCGCAGCGCTTCATCCGCTCGCCTCACTGGCAGGATATGCGTGAGGCCGGGGTCGACGCGCGCGTCGCCTTGCCCGTCGGCAACCTCGTCTGGACGATGCTCCGCGGCCGGGTCGACCTGCGCAATCACCGCAAGTCGATGATCCTCGACAATCGCGTTGCTTGGATCGGCAGCCAGAACGCCGCCGACCCGCAATTCCGGATCAAGCCCAAATTCGCGCCGTGGGTCGATATCATGACCCGCTGGGCCGGGCCGGTCGCGGTCCAGGCGCAATGCCTGTTCGCGGCCGACTGGATGAGCGAGGGCGGCGAAGATCTGAGCAAGCTGCTGACCGCGCCGCCGCCGGCCAAGGCGGGCAATATCGTCGCCCAGATCATCGGTACCGGCCCCTCGCTCCGCTACGACGCCATGCCGACGGTGTTCGACCAGTTCATTCACGCAGCGCGCAGGGAACTGGTCATCACCACGCCCTATTTCGTGCCCGACGAAATGCTCCTCTACGCGCTCATGACGACCGCTCGGCGCGGGGTGCGGACGGTGCTGATCCTGCCCGAGCGGATCGACAGCCGGATCGTCGCTGCGACCTGCAAAAGCTATTTCGGCGACCTCATCGAGGCCGGGGTCGAGCTTTATTTATTCCGCCCTGGATTGCTGCACTCGAAGACCATGGTCGCCGACGGCACGATCGGGCTGGTCGGCTCGGCCAACCTCGACCGCCGCAGCTTCGAGCTCAATTTCGAGAATAATGTCCTGTTCGCCGACGAGGCTTTCGCACGCGAGGTCCGCGAACGGCAGGAAGATTATCTCCGCCAGTCGCGCCGGGTCACCCGCGAAGACGTTGCCGCAATGGGCCTGGGCGAGCGATTGTGGTCGAACTTCATGGCGATGATGAGCCCGCTGCTGTGAAGCTCAGCCGACGATTTCTTCCTCGCTGAAGAAATAATCGATCTCGATCACCGCATTCTCGTCGCTGTCCGAGCCGTGGACCGAATTGGCCTCGATCGATTCGGCCAGCGCCTTGCGGATCGTACCCTCGGCGGCGTCGGCGGGGTTGGTCGCGCCCATGATGTCG
>JANNDN010000208.1:0-2460 GCA_031387795.1 Sphingomonas sp. | reverse complement strand
CTGCAGTGGTGCTGTGGATGTACCATGTCCTCGCGCACCGGCCGGGCGGTCAGCCGATCGGCGCGCTCGAGCGCTTCGCCGCGCGCACCGGGCGCGCCATCCGCGGCCTCCTGCCGAGGAGCGGGGTCGCGTGATCAATCTCGCCTTCTTCCCCTCGCGCAAAATCGCTTTCTACCTCGTGCGCCTGTTCCTGACGCGGAGCCTCGCGGTTCTCATCGCGCTGGTGCTGATCCTGATGACCCTCGATTTGCTCGGCGAGAGCGGCAAGATCCTCGGCGTTCCCGGCAATGGCGATGCCGAGCTGTGGCATTATGTCGGGCTGCGCCTGCCGCTCCTCGTCTCGCGCTTCCTGCCCTTCTCGGTGCTGCTCGGCACGCTCATCGCCTTCGTCGGCCTGAACCAGCACAGCGAAGTCGTGGCGATGAAGGCCGCGGGCCTCTCCGCGCACCAGATCCTCGCTCCATTGATCGTCGCCAGCCTCGGCATCGCGGCTTTGCTGTTCGCGTTCAACGAGACCGTGGTGGTCAAGTCCGCGCGGGTGGTGAACGCCTGGTCGGCCAATGATTATCAGCCGATCCCGCCCGAAAGCGGGGTCCACGGCAATGTCTGGGTGGTGTCGGGCGACAATCTCGTCCGCGCCGGTCTGGTCTCGGGCGCCCCGCCCCACCTCAAGGCGACCCGGGTGACGATCTACGAGCGCCGCAACGGAGTCCTCACCCGGGTCATCGATGCCGCGCGCGCCGACCATGATCCGCGCCGCGGCGACTGGGCGCTGAGCGATGTCCGAATCTACGATTCGACGATGAGCCTGGTTCGCCGAATCCCCGCGATGCGCGGGCTCGCCGACGTTTCGCCGGTGCAGCTGACCCTGGCCAAGGTCGACCCGGGTGAGCTCGATTTCCGCACCCTGCGCGCCCGCATCGCCGACCTCGAGGCCGCCGGCCGCCCCGCCGACGAAGCCCGCGCCGGCCTCGCCCACAAATTGTCGGGCCCGATCTCGACGTTGCTCATGCCCCTGCTCGCCGCCATCGCCGCCTTCGGCCTCGCGCGCTCGGGCCAGGTGCTGCTCCGCGCGGTCGTCGGAATGGGCCTCGGCTTCACCTATTTCGTCGCCGACAATTTCAGCCTCGCGATGGGCAACGCCGGCGCCTACCCCCCGCTGGTCGCGGCATGGGCGCCGTTCGTGCTGTTCCTGCTGATCGGCGAGACCGTGCTGGTAAGGACCGAGGAATAGAAAAAGGGCGGCGCTTTTCGGCACCGCCCTCATTCTTGGTCAAAAGAGCTGACTGATCAGCCCAGCATTTCCTGCTCAAGCTTCTTGGCCATTTCCTCGATATTCTCGGGCGGCCAGCCGGGGATGTCCATGCCGAGGCGAAGGCCCATGCTCGCCAGCACTTCCTTGATCTCGTTGAGGCTCTTGCGCCCGAAGTTCGGGGTGCGGAGCATTTCGGCTTCGGTCTTTTGCACCAGATCGCCAATGTAGATGATGTTGTCGTTCTTGAGGCAATTGGCGCTGCGCACCGACAGCTCCAGCTCGTCGACCTTCTTGAGCAGGTAACGGTTGAGCTGGTTGGTGTCGGTCGGGGTGGCGCCGCCCATCATCATGTCGCCGGCCATGGTCGGGACGGCCTGACCGATCATCGGCGAGCTCGCCATGCGGATCTGGCTGTCGTCGAAATGGACGAACAATTGCAGCTGGTCCTGGAGGATCCGCGCGGCATAGCCGAGCGCGTCTTCGGGGGTGACGGTGCCGTCGGTCTCGATGGTCAGGGTGAGCTTGTCATAATCGAGCTCCTGCCCGACGCGGGTGTTCTCGACCTTGTAGGCAACCTGGCGGACCGGGCCGTAAAGCGCGTCGACCGGGATGATCCCGATCGGGGCGTCGGCCGGGCGGTTGGCGGCGGCGGGCTGATAGCCTTTGCCGATGTCCGCGGTCAGCTCCATGTTGAGCGTCGCGCCTTCATCGAGGTGGCAGATCAGGAGGTCGGGGTTGGTGACCTCGATATCGCCGGCGACCGCGATCATGCCCGCGGTCACGTCGGCCGGGCCGGTGGCGGACAGGTGCAGCCGCTTGGGACCCTCGCCTTCCATCTTGAGCGCGATCTGCTTGACGTTGAGGACGATGTCGGTGACGTCCTCGCGGACCCCGGCGAGGCTCGAGAATTCATGGAGCACGCCGTCGATCTTGATCGAGGTGACGGCGGCGCCCTGAAGCGAGCTCAGCAGCACTCGGCGAAGCGAGTTGCCCAGCGTCATTCCGAACCCGCGCTCGAGCGGCTCGGCGACGAACACGCCACGGCGCTTGGTGTCGCCACCGGCGACATCGAGATCACCAACCCCGATCTCCTGATCTGCCACCTCGACGAGGGCGCGACGCTCAACATGGAGCTCACCGCCGACGTCGGCAAAGGCTATGTGCCAAGCCAGGCCAACCGCCCGGCCGACGCGCCCATCGGCCTG
>JANNDN010000048.1:0-5000 GCA_031387795.1 Sphingomonas sp. | reverse complement strand
ATCCGCGTCGCCGGCGAAGGCGAAGCGGGGGTGCGCGGCGCTTCGAGCGGCGACCTCTATCTGTTCGTCCACATGAAGCGGCACTCGATCTATGCCCGCGAGGGCTCGACCCTCATCGCCGACTGTCCGGTCAGCTTCACCACCGCCGCGCTGGGCGGGACGATCGAATTGCCCGGGATCGACGGCAATGCGGTCGAGATCAAGATCCCCCCTGGGCTCCAGTCGGGCGAGGAATTGCGCCATCGCGGCTCGGGCATGAGCGTGGTCAGCGGGCGCGGGCGCGGCGACACCGTGGCGCGGATTCTGGTTGAAACCCCGACCCGGCTATCGAAGGAGCAAAAGGCGCTGCTGGCCAAGTTCCGCGATTCCGAGACCGGCGACGAATGCCCGGCTTCGAAGGGCTTCTTCGGCCGCATTCGCGAGATGCTGTCCTAAATTTTCCAGCCGTGGCGTGCCATGCGCGCGGCAAGCCTTTCGGCGAACAGATGCGCGACCGATCGCCGCTCGGCCCCGCAACGGCGCGGCGAGCGGTGGGTGGCGCGGATGCTGCCGACGAGTTCGCCGTCGATGCGCAGCGGAATTTCCATCATTGCCGCGACGCCGTGGCCCGCGAGCCGCTCGATCTGGTTCGCGGGAGGGGCGAGGAATGCCGCCCGGTCGATCAGCCCTGAATGATCCTCGCCGGCGAGCGGGACCGGGGCCGCGTCGCGATCGGCGAGCAGCCGCCCCGCCGCGATTGCTTCCGAGGGCATGGCGGCCTGCTTGTCGCTGCTGACCGCGAGCCGCTCCCCCTGCCCGTCGCACATCGTCACGCATTCGAACCCGGTCAGCGCCTGAAGCCGGCGCATTCCCTGTTCGGCCAGGTCGCGCCAGTCGCTTGCGGTCAGCCGGTCGGTCATCGAGCGGACCATGCCGATGCCGTCGACGAGGCGCGGCTCGACCATCGGCTCGGCCTCGACCAGATAGCGATCGTCTTCGCGCAGCGCGCGTACGTCGACTTTCGCCGTGCCCCACTCGACCCCGAAATCCTGGACTTCGCTGTCGTCGCCCGCGAGCCACGAGACGCGGTTGCGGAGCGAGTGGATGGAGTCACTGCCGATGAGGTCGGCGAGCGGCGTGCCGATCACCGCGTCGGCATCGCCCGCGCCGATCATCGCGAGGTTGGCGCTGGCCGTTGCGATGCTCCAGTCGGGGCCGACCACCAGCAGCAGGGCGCAGGGCTGGACCGCCGCCATGTCAGTCGCGGAAGACGCGCTTGAAGATCGTGTCGACCTGGCTGAAATGATGATCGAGATCGAACAGTCGCTCGAGCTCGCCATCGCCGAGCTTCGCGGAGACTTCGGGGTCGGCTTTGAGCAGATCGAGCAGCGACAAAGCGCCGTCCGAATCCCACACCTTCATCGCGTTGCGCTGGACCAAAGCATAGCTGTCCTCGCGGCTCAGCCCCGCCTGGGTCAGCGCCAGCAGCACGCGCTGCGAATGGATCAGCCCGCCCATGCGGTTGAGGTTCTTGAGCATCCGCTCGGGATAGACGAGCAGCTTGTCGATCACCGAGGTCAGCCGGGCGAGCGCGAAGTCGAGCGTGATGCAGGCGTCGGGGCCGATGAACCGCTCCACCGACGAATGCGAAATGTCGCGCTCGTGCCACAGCGCCACATTCTCCATTGCCGGGGTGACCGCGGCGCGGACGACGCGGGCGAGGCCGGTGTGGTTTTCGGTCAGCACCGGATTGCGCTTGTGCGGCATCGCGCTGCTGCCCTTCTGCCCGGGCGCGAAAAATTCCTCGGCTTCGAGCACTTCGGTCCGCTGGAGATGGCGGATCTCGACCGCGAGCCGCTCGATCGAGCTGGCGATGACGCCGAGCGTGGCGAAGAACATTGCGTGGCGATCGCGCGGGATGATCTGGGTCGAGACCGGTTCGGGCGCCAGGCCCAACTCGGCGGCCACGTGCGCCTCAACGTCGGGAGAGACGTTGGCGAAGGTGCCGATCGCGCCCGAAATCGCGCAGGTGGCGATGTCGTCGCGCGCGGCGCGGAGTCGCTCGCGATTGCGGTCGAATTCGGCGTAGGCCTGCGCGAGTTTGAGCCCGAAGGTCGTCGGCTCGGCATGGATGCCGTGGCTGCGGCCCATCGTCGGAGTCAATTTGTGCTCGATCGCGCGGCGCTTGAGGACCGCGAGCAAGGCGTCGAGATCGTCGAGGAGGATGTCCGCGGATTGCTTGAGTTGAACCGCGAGGCTGGTGTCGAGAACGTCCGAGCTGGTCATGCCCTGGTGGAGCCAGCGCCGCTCGGGTCCCAGTTTATCGCCGGCCCAGGTGAGGAAGGCGATCACGTCATGCTTGGTGACCGCCTCGATGGCGTCGATCGCGGGCACGTCGATCTCGCCCAGCGCGCCGTCGTCATAGGCCTTGCGGATCGTCGCCGCGTCGTCGGCCGGGACCATGCCATTGCGGCCCATCGCCTCGGCGGCGAAGACCTCGATCTGCCACCAGATGCGGAAGCGGGTTTCGGCCGACCAGATGGCGGACATTGCGGGGCGGGAATAGCGGGGAACCATGGGGCAGGCGGCTAGCAGAGCCGGTCGCATGCATCAAATCAGGCCGTGGTAGCTGCCGGTCAGGGTATCGCTAGCGGCTTTTCTATATGCTCCAAGTTTAATGATCGGATTCTGACTGGCGCCATGCCATCGCGCATACCCGCGAACACGGTGATAACCCACTCCGGGTTACTATCGACGTCTGCATAATCGCCGATTTCCGGGTAACTGCCCGGAGCATACGGAAATGTGAGCCGATAGCAGTAGTTTACCTGGTCGCGGGTCTTCACTTTTGGGCAGTCAATTGGCTCCACATCCCTTGCTAAGTTCAGGGCGAGGCCCCGAAGCGCTTCGCGAGCTCTTACACAGGATCGATCAGCATAGTCCTTACACGAGAAATCTAGCCGGTTGGCAGGGTTGGAATATTCATCGTGAATAGCGGCGAGCCACTGCGCATCACCACCACTTGGAGCTCGAAACGCGTCCGAGGCGCTCGTCATATTGGCGCACGCAGTGGCGTGTGCTTGTCGGTATTCTTCAGAACTCGGATCCCCGGCTGGTTCCTGAAATGAAACGTATCGGGACCTCGCTGCGACGCGCGCAATTTTCAGTGGCTTCGATCCATTCACATCGTCGTGCTCGAACCAATTGTATTCAATTGTAATGACGTCCGTCCTGCAAATCCGGTTAATAACCGGCGCAGGCAATTCAGGCTGCGTGAAGAACTGCACATATTCGGGAATTTTGGTCGAACCCTCATATTCGTATCGCCTTGCTTCGATCACGCGCGGACCCAGTCTTTCGCCAAGTAGCTCTCTTGCGAGCTGCGACGTTTGAAGCGTTCGAGCGTCGTTGACCGTGAATGTCGGCGGCACCGCAGCGCCGGAAATAGCCGCAGTGCCCAAAATGAGCGCAATAGCGCCCCAGCAAATCACTCTCATTGTTTTACCCCAAAGTCATTCCATTGCCGGACATATGTCAGCCTTCCAAACCATCGCAACGGGTCGCTTGTATCCGGAAGGGCCCGAAACCGGTCCTTGCGCCATATCCATCAAATCAGCCCCATCGCCTTCATGCTCGTGCGCCCGCCAGACCCGACGATGACATGGTCGTGGACGGCGATCTTCATGTGGCGGCCGGCCTCGATCAGGTCGCGGGTGAGGCGGATGTCCTGGCTCGACGGAGCGGGGTCGCCGCTGGGGT
Organism: Sphingomonas sp.; assembly: GCA_031387795.1. Lineage (GTDB taxonomy): Bacteria > Pseudomonadota > Alphaproteobacteria > Sphingomonadales > Sphingomonadaceae > Sphingomicrobium. Next base: position 1,262 of record JANNDN010000048.1, on the reverse strand, counting down.
GATTGTGGACGATGATGATCGCGGTCGCGCCCAAGGCAATCGCGCGGGCGATGATCTCGCGGACATGGACCGAGGCCTCGTCGACGCTGCCCTGCCACAAGGCCTCGTTGGCGATCAGCATGTTCTTGGCGTTGAGGAACAGGACCCGCACTTCCTCCACCTTGCGGTGGGCCATGGCGGCGTGGAGATAATCGCCGAGCGCATCCCAGCTCGACAGGATCGGGCGTTCCTCGACCCGCGCCTCGAGCATCCGGAGCGCGCTCGCCTCGGCGATTTTTAGCGCGGCGACCGTCGCATCGCTGAGTCCCTCGCGGCGGAGGACTTCGGCGCTGGCCGAGAGCAACGGCCCGATGCCGCCGAAATCGTGGAGCAGGCGCTTGGCCAGCGGCTTGGTGTCGACCCGCGGCACGGTCAGCGTGAGCAGATATTCGACCAGCTCATAATCGTGGAAGCCCTTGGGACCCCCGGCGAGCAGGCGCGTGCGAAGGCGGGCGCGATGGCCGCCCGAACCCGCTTTCTCGTCGATGTCGCGCAAATGCTCGTTCACGCCGCACCTTGTCCGACATTCCCGAGCGCTCTGGACTAGACCACAAGCCCATTTCAAAGGGAAGCGTCATACCGCGTCTGGAACGGTCGCAGTGCAGAAGGGTTCAACACTTCCGATGGCTGTACGGCGGAGCAACGGGGGGCAAAGCGCGCCGGCGATGGACGGCGAGCGCATGGTCGTGCCCCGCTCGGGCGCGGCGCGGATGGCGAAAATTGTCGGCAGCGCGCTCATTCTGCTGCTCCTCGTCGTGGTGGTGGGAGTGTGGGTCCAGCGCAAGCCGATCGCGACGCAGATCTTGCGCCAGGAGTTCGAGCGGCGCGGGGTTGCCGCCAGCTACACGCTCGACCGCATCGGCTTCCGCACCCAGAAGGTCAGCAACCTCGTCATCGGCGATCCGCGCCATCCGGACCTGGTCGCGAAACAGGCGACCATCCAGATGCGGATCAAACTCGACGGCAGCGTCGAAGTCTATCGCATCGTGGCGCGCGGGGTCAGGCTGCGCGGGACCTTGCGCGACGGCAAGGTGCGCTGGGGCCAGCTCGACAAATTGCTTCCCCCGCCGAGCGACAAGCCGTTCCGCCTGCCCAGCATGACGCTCGACATCGACGATGCCACGATCGCGCTCGCCACCCCGTTCGGGGCGGTCGGCATCGCGCTTCGCGGCAACGGCAATCTGCGCGGCGGGTTCAAGGGCCGCGCGGCGCTGGCCAGCGCG
>JANNDN010000040.1:0-2877 GCA_031387795.1 Sphingomonas sp. | reverse complement strand
GAGTCAAACCTTGTGCTACCTACTTGCCGCGATGACCCAAGAGATGCTCTTCGGCCTCGCGCTCGGCTATTTCTTCGGGTCGGTCCCGTTCGGGCTGCTGCTGACGAGGTTGGGGGGCAAGGGCGACCTCCGCGACATCGGGTCGGGCAATATCGGCGCCACCAATGTGCTGCGCACCGGGAGCAAGGGGCTTGCCGCCCTTACCCTGGTGCTCGACTGCCTCAAGGCGACCGCGGCGATCTTCCTTGCGCGGGCGCTGTGGGGTCCGCAGGCGGACATTTTCACTGCCGCCGGCGCGATGCTCGGCCACGTCTATCCGGTGTGGCTGAGGTTCAAAGGCGGCAAGGGCGTCGCCACCATGCTCGGCGTCCTCATCGCTCTGTTTCCGCTTGGCGCCGCAATCTATGCCGCAACCTGGGTCCTGCTGTTCCTGACGACCCGAATCTCGTCAGCCGCGGGACTGGGCGCAGCCGTCAGCGCCCCGCTTAGTGAATTGCTGTTGGGAACACGCGATTACTTCCCGCTTCTGCTCGGTTTCGCATTGCTGGTGCTGTGGAAGCACCGCGAAAATATCGTCCGGCTCAAAGCCGGCACCGAGCCGAAGTTCGGGAAGGGGACGGGTTGAGCCAGGACATCGTCGACAGGATCCGGCTGGCGCGAAGCGCGGGCATCGGGCCAATTACGTTCCGCCAGCTGATCCAGCGCTTCGGCTCCGCGGCCGAGGCGCTCGCCGCACTGCCCGATCTCGCCCGGCGCGGTGGCGGGAGGGAACCACGAACCGCCAGCCGGGACGAGGCCGAGCGCGAATTCGCCAATGTCGAGAGAATGGGCGCGCGCTATCTGATCGTCGGTCAGGGTCTCTACCCGCGCCTGCTCGCCGCGATGGAGGACGCGCCGCCTTTGCTCATCGTCAAGGGCGAGCTCAACTTGCTCGAGCGGTCGGCGGTGGCGATGGTCGGCGCTCGCAACGCCTCCGCCGCGGCGTGCCGCTTCGCGCGCGGGCTGGCGCATGATCTGGGCCGCGAGGGGCTGGTGGTCGTCTCGGGCCTCGCCCGTGGAATTGACGCCGCGGCGCACGACGGGGCGATGGACAGCGGGACGATCGGCTGCGCGGCGGGCGGGGTCGACATCTTCTACCCGCCCGAAAATGAAGCGCGGCAGCGGCGGATGTTCGAAGTCGGGCTGGTGGTCAGCGAGCGCCCCCCGGGGCTCGAGCCGCGCGCCCGCGACTTCCCGCGCCGCAACCGGATTATCGCCGGGCTGGCGGCGGGGACGGTAGTCGTCGAGGCGGCACCGCGCTCGGGCTCGCTGATTACCGCGCGGCTGGCGACGGAGGCCGGGCGCGAGGTGATGGCGGTGCCGGGTTCGCCGCTCGATCCGCGCGCGCAGGGCTGCAACCAGCTGATCCGCGACGGCGCGACGCTGGTCCAGAATGCGGCCGACGTGATCGAGGTTTTGCGACCCTTCGCGATCCGCGCGGTCGCGGAACCGCCCGAGCCGTTCGAACCGCCGGCGCCCGCGACCGACGACAGCGAGCGCCAGCGGGTCTACGACCTCCTCGGCCCGGTCGCGGTGGCGGTGGATGAGCTTGTGCGCCTGTCGGGCGCCTCGCCGGCGGAAGTGCAGCTGGTGCTGCTCGAGCTCGACCTCGCCGGCCGCCTCGACCGCCATGCCGGTGGGCGCGTCAGCCTCGCCGCCTAGTGCGCCTTGCAGGCCTTCTCGCGCGTCCCTGCAATGCACAGGCGAACCTGCTGAAGATCGGTCGTGGCGAAGGCAACATCCGCATCGGTGGGGACGCGGCGGACGGCGACCTGCTCGACGAACAAATCACTGGTTCCGGCAAAAGCGACGATGAAAAAAGTCTCGGGAAGGCCGGTCTGCGGATTGCGCGGACAGTCGGAACGCATGCGCGCCGCTGGCCGGCCCGAAACGGTCATGGCAACGATCTCCGTAGTCGATCCGGCGGGACAGCTGTTAGCGAGCAGGCCCTCGATATTAGCCAATAGCCCTTGCGGCCCCGGATCGCGGGCGCGGCCGACGAAGCGCTGGCTGGTCAGCATCCGGCTCCAGCGCTCGACCGTTTCGCCGGCTGGAATGCGCTCGACGATCGATTGCTCGGCATTGGCCTTCTCATAGCCAATTACGAAGCCGGTTGCGACCGGACGTCCCGACCATTCGGACGGCGCGGCAGCCGCCCCGGTCGCGAACCAGACAATTGAAACTGCAAGACACCAGCGCATAAAGCCCCCTTTCGCCGGAACCCGCTGTTTGTCCCATGGGCACGGAATTCCAGCAAGGGGTGCTTGACGAGTGTGAAGTCCGCCCACCACCATCGCGCGTACACACGTATAGGAATGCGAGCACATTGAAGCTGGTCGTCGTCGAATCGCCCGCCAAGGCGAAAACCATCGAGAAATATCTGGGTCCCGGGCATCGCGTTCTCGCGAGCTTCGGCCATGTCCGCGATTTGCCGCCCAAGGACGGATCGGTCGATCCCGACGAGGAATTCAAAATGCTGTGGCAGGTCTCGCCCGACCGCGCCAAGCAGATGAAGGCGATCACCGACGAGGCGAGGACTGCCGACACTTTGATCCTCGCCACCGACCCCGACCGCGAGGGCGAGGCGATCAGCTGGCACGTGCAGGAAGTGCTGCGCGGCAAGAAGGCGCTTCCGGCCAAGGTCGAGCGAGTCACTTTTAACGCCATCACCAAGAGCGCGGTGACCGAGGCGATGAAGAACCCGCGCGCACTCGATGAGGACCTCATCGATGCGTACCGGGCCCGCCGCGCGCTCGATTATCTGGTCGGATTCACGCTCTCGCCGATCCTGTGGCGCAAGCTCCCCGGTGCCAAGTCGGCGGGGCGCGTCCAGTCGGT
>JANNDN010000034.1:0-15174 GCA_031387795.1 Sphingomonas sp. | reverse complement strand
AGGGCCGCCGCGGCTGTTTCGCGGGATCGCGCTTCCCGCAGCGGTCATCCTGTTCTGCCTGTGGGCGGCGAGCCAGTCGGGGCAAGGCGAATGGCTGACCTTCGCAGCCTTCTTCGGCGTCGGGACGATCCTCTTCATCATTGGACGGGTTTCGCTCCGCCATGGCTGACATTGTCGCGAGGACCGAGCGCCTGGTGCTCCGAACCTGGGACCGTGCCGACCTCGACGAATTTGTTCGGGTCACCAATACGCCCGCGGTGATGCGCTGGCTGGGCGGCGTCTGGAGCCGCGCCGACCATGAAGCCGCCTTCAACCGCATCGAATCCTATCAGCGTGAACATGGCCACACCTTTTGGATCGTCGAGCGCAAGGCCGACACCGCGCTGCTCGGCTTTTGCGGGTTGAAGCGTGTCAACGCGCCCGGCGCCGGCACCATAACCGGCGATCTCGAAGTCGGCTGGCGCCTGCGCGAGGATTCGTGGGGGCAGGGCTTCGCCAAGGAAGCGGCGGTCGCCAGTCTCGACCTCGCATTCCATCGTTTTGGCGCGTCGCACGCGGTTGCGATCACCGTGCCCGGCAACTCGGCGAGCCTTGGCTTGATGCAACGGTTAGGTATGACCCACCGATCCGACCTTGATTACGTCGATCCGCGATTCGCCGATCCCGGCGAGCTTAATCCGACCATTGTTTACTGGATGTCCGCCGCCGACTGGCCAGCGGCCCGCGCCGCAGCACAGGTCTAGCCGCCGAGCCGCGCCTGAAGCGCCGCGATCGCCGCGGCTTGCCGGTCGGCGATGGCCGCAATCAGCGCCGCGGCATCCTCGATCGCCTTGAATTCGGACGGCGCGAGTCCGCTTTGTTCGGCCAGCAAGGTCGCGCCGAGCGAGTCGATCGAGCCGAGCGCAACGGCAGCGGCACCGCGCGCCTCGACCGCCCCCGACAATGCTTCCTGGGCGACGATCCAGCTCTCGCTCTGCGGCGGCCCCGCGCCTTCGGCGGCGCGGCGTGCCGTCGCGATCGCTGCCTCGAAGCGGGCCTCTCCACCGCGCGCCTGCGCGACCAGCGCTTCGATTCGAGCGAGCAAAGCGGCACCGGCGGGCCGGTCGTTGAGCGGGCGCTCGACCGGGATCCGCGGGTCGACCTGCTCACCGGCGCGCGTCGCCAGCGAGGGAATGTCGCCGCTCGGGCTCGAACAAGCGGAGAGGATCGTGGCGAAAAAAGCGGGAAGGGCGGCCATGCGCATCACGCTTCGGCTCTAGGGCCGGACCCCATGTCCCGCAAACGTTAGTGGCGCGCCCGGAAGGATTCGAACCTCCGGCCCCCAGATTCGTAGTCTGGTGCTCTATCCAGCTGAGCTACGGGCGCGCATTGGGAAGCGAGGGCGCGACATAGGCAGGCTTTTGCGCCCGCGCAAGCCGTGCCGGCTGCGCCATGGTCGCGGCCCTTTGGGCGAACCTGGCGACATCGTCGAGCACGGTCGAGCGCCCCCGCCACGGCCGGGCGAGAGCGGTGAGGATTCCGATATGACCGACGCCGGGGTAGCGGACTCGCTCGACCGCCACACCTGCCGCGCGCAGTTTGGCCGCGAGCGAGTCGCTGTTGCGCGGCTCGACCGTGCGGTCGTCATCGGCACTGCCAATGAACGCGGGTGGGTCGGCGCGGTCGATGAAGGTGATCGGCTGGGTCGCGGAGGGATCGGACGCTCCGCCGAACGCGGCCCTTGTCACCGGGCCGTCGAAGGGCAGGAAGTCGTAAGGGCCGGCGAGCCCGATGAACCCGCGCACGCGCCCGCGGTCCGCGCCGAGATAGCGCTCGTCATAGGCCAGCATCGCGGCGTTATAGGCGCCCGCGGAATGCCCCGCGAGGATGATCTTGTTGGCATCGCCGCCGACCGATTCGGCGATGGTCGCGACCAGCCCGACAGCCGCGGCGCCATCCTCGATGAAAGCGGGAAAGCGGACCTGCGGGACGAGCCGGTAATCGGGCACCGCGACCACGAACCCGCGCGCCGCGAGCGCCCGCGCGACCCAGCCATAGCCGGCCCTGGTCCCGCTGTTCCACGACCCGCCATAGAAAAAGACGATGATCGGCAGATCGCGCGCCGGCGACATCGGGCGGTAGATGTCGAGTCGTTGCCGCGGGTCGGGGCCGAACGGCGAATTCTCGATCACCCTGATGATCCCGCGATCCTTGGGCACCAGTGCGTTGAATGCGGTCAGCGGGGTGCATCCGGAGAGCGCTGCAGCGCCCACGCCACCTCCGGCAAGCAGCAAGGCGATGAATGAGCGACGCTTCACGCCGCGGTTCGAATTTTTGGAAATGATGGAGCGCTGTTCACGCGGGCCGAACGATGCTGGCGCTGGCCGCGTTCCCGATCCTTCAATTGTGGGCCGTCAGATGCTGAGCGAGAGACCGGTCGCGGTGCTCGCCACCGCCCGGGCGGCGAAATCCTCCGCCAGCTTGGCGTGCCACACCCGTGCGGTCTCGGTCATCGCGCGCTGCGCCGCCATCCGCTCCTCGATCGCCCTCCGGCGATAGTAACGTTCGTTCGATTCCACCGGCTCCCCCTCCGCTAGAGAACCTCCCGACCATCGCGCCGATGTCGCTAACAGATGGTTAATATCCACAGCGCAATGGACGAATTTTGCCAAGACTCGAATGCATAAGGGCGAATGTCCCCGAATGAAACAGCATTTCCCCTCGGGATGGACGGCGCATCGTTCCGCAGTGCAACCGAAACGGTCGTTGGTCGTTCAGCCTCCAAATGTCTTTCAAGGACCACGCCATGCTTCGTTCCATGAATTCGACCCGCGAGGGCTACAATCCCGCCAGCCGCGGCTACCATGCGGTCTATCGCGATGGTGAGATCAATCATTGCCCCGGCTGCGGCCGGACCCACTGGCTGATCGGCCGGCTGTCGGCCGAATGCGCGTTCTGCACCACCGCTCTTCCGCTCAAGGAATCGGCGATCCAGAATCCCGCACCGCAGATCATCTTCTTCAGTTCGAGGCCGTCGTACGCGGAATTGAACGCCGCTTAACGGGCCTTCTTGCAAAACTGCTTTTAATCATGGGCGCGGATATTTATATTCGCGCCCATGGTGCGTCTGCGACCTCTCCCTATTCTCGCCGTGCTGGCGCTGTCCGCGGCGGCTCCCGCCACCGCGCAGACGAGCGGCTTCGTGCTCGTCAATTCGACCGGCTCGGCGATCGAGCGTTTGTCGATTCGCCGGGTCGGGACCAAGGACTGGAAGGCGCTCGGCTCGGCGCCGGCCGCGGGGGCCCGTGCGCCGATCGATTTCACCGACCCGGATTGCGCGTTCGATCTCCAGGCGTCGGTCCCCGGCAAGGGTCCGGTGACCTGGGCCGGGGTCAATCTCTGCGAAGTGAAATCGGTCGTGCTGAAGCGCGACGAACAGGCAGGCGCCTGGGTCGACTACGACGAGTGACCGGCGCGCGCAGGCTTGAGCGCGAATAGGGGATTCCGGCCGGAGCGAGCTTGGCGGGCCGGACCGAATCGAGCAGCTTGGCGCCGGCCAGAAACACAACGCCGGTGCAGGCCAATGCCAGCATCGCGCCCGTCCAGCCGGGATAGAGCATGGAATAGTGCAGGCCACGCTCGACCGCGCCGAGAGCGATGGCATAAATCACCAGCCACGCCTCGAGGCGGGTTTTGATGATGAACAGGCGGCCGACTTTGCGAAGCATACATGTCCTTGTCAAAGGTTAAGGACGCAACGTGCGAAGTGCGGTTTTGAGCCAGAATTTCCTCAACGTGAATAGTTAATCGCGCATTTATTTTGTCCCGGATCGGGACGTTGGAGGAGGTGCGATTCAGCCCAGCTCGCTGAGGTCCATCGCTTCGAGCAACGCCGCGCGCGCCGCGACGATTGCGGTCACTACATGCTCGTCCTGGATCGAGTCTGGGTGAAGCTGCTCCGGCCAGTTTTGCGCGATCACCGCTTCCAGCCGGTCGATTTTCGCTTCATCGAGCAGGAAGCGGGGATCGACATCGGCGGGGTCGCACTGGACCCGAAGCCGCAGGCACGCGGGGCCGCCGCCATTGGCCATCGACTGGCGGACATCGACATAATCGACGCGGCGGATCGCGCCATTGCCCGCGAGATGGCGGTCGATCCACGCCTTGACGCTCGGCGTATCGCGGCACTCGGTCGGCGCCACCAGCGTCATCTCGCCGTCTGGCGGGGTCACCAGCTGGGCGTTGAACAGATAGGATCGAATGGCGTCGGCGAGCGGCACGTCGGCGTCGGCGACCTCGACGAACTCGAAATCGGGTACCCGCCCGGCGCACCAGTCGATTAGCGGCGCCTTGTCCGCGAAGGCTTTTTCATGCGCGAAGAGCACTTGGCTGTTGGCAACCGCGACGACGTCGTTGTGGAACGCGCCCGCCGCGATCGCTTCCTCCGACTGCGGCGCGAAGAATGTGCGCTCGGGATCGAGCCGGTGAAGCCGCGCGATCGCTCGCGACGCCTCGACATGCTGGCGCGCCGGGAATGGCCCGCCCGCGACTCCATAAACGAAAATCTCGATTCCCGGCTCGCCGTGACCGGGCGCGAGCCGCATGTGATTGGCCGCGCCTTCGTCGCCGAACGCCGGCGGCACGGGGGCGTGGACCGTGAACGCCGGGCCGGAGAACGCGAGCTTCAGTTGCGCCAGCGTGTCGGGCCATTCGAGGCTGCGGTGCGCCATGGTCTTCAAATTGGCGACGGTCAGGTGACACTTGCCGTCGGCGGTATCGGGCGCCGGGCTGACGGTCGCGGCATTGGCCGCCCACATCGCCGAAGCGCTCATGGCGTTGGCCGCGATTCCCGCGTCGGCCTGCTCGATCGACGTGCCCAGTTCGCTTAGCCAGCGGTGCGCGGGCCGCGGCGGCGGGACGAACAGCCCCTGGACCAGCCCGCGAGCAATGTTGGCGCGCATCTTGGCCAGGCCCTGAAGCGCGGCCTCGCGCGGGAAGCTCAACTCGCCCGCGTTGCGCGAGGAAGCGAGATTTCCGAGGCTGAGGCCCGCATAATTGTGGCTCGGGCCGACCACGCCATCGAAATTGATCTCGCGGATCGCCATCAGAGCGGAGCGACCTGGATCATCTCGCCCTGGTCCGCGCCGAGCGCCGCGCGCGCCTCCCCGTCGAGCGCCACAGCGTCGTCGCCGACCGGCTCGGCAATCCCGATGCAGGCGCGGAACTCGCCGATCGTCCCCGCCGACAGCAGCGACCGCGCACCGCTCTCGGGCGCCTTGTCGACCAGCCGCAGTGACTGCGAATCCCTGACCGTACGGATCTGATCGGTCCGCGAAGTCACCGTCGGCCCGCCATCGAAAATATCGACATAGCCGTCCCACAGGAAACCTTCGGCCTGGAGCATCTTGAGCGCTCCGCGGCCGGCCGGATGGGGCTCGCCGATCACCGCCTGCGCGGTTTCGGGCAGCATCGCGACATAGACCGGCGTCTTGGGAAACAGATCGGCGATGAACTGGGTGCCGTGGACCGCATTGAACTCGTCCGCCTCGGGAAAGGTCATGCCGAAAAAGCGCCCGCCGAGCGCGTCCCAGAATGGCGAATTGCCGCCCTCGTCCATGACCCCGCGAAGCTCCGCCAGCACGGTGTCGCCGAAGCGCGCGCGATTGCGCTTGATGAACAGGTAGCGGCAGCGCGCGAGGAGCAGGCCAAGCCCGCCCGAGCGCGCATCGGGGTGGAGAAACAGCCCGCCGACCTCGCTCGATCCTTCGAGGTCGGTGGTCAGGTTGAGCGTACGGTTGCGGAAGACCTTGCCCAGCGCCTCGCTCTTCTGGGTCAGGGTCGAGATTAGATAGGAATAAAACGGCCGGTCGACCCCGACCGAGCCGAACACCTGGCAGGTGCCGAGCGCGGCACCGGTTTCCACATCCTCGAGGATGAACACGTAAAGGTCGTCGGCGGGGGTGTCGTCGAAGCGCGCGAACGCCTGGCCTGCGCGCTCGAGCTTGGCCGCCAACGTGGTGCGGTCGGGGGGCAGATTGGTGAACCCGCCGCCGGTCAGCTCGGCGAGACCGTAAAGCGCGTCGAGGTCGTCCTCGCGCGCGGCTCGAACGCGCGCGCTCATCGGCCCTCCGCAGCGATCCGGAGGATGGTCAGCGCCGACAAGGCCGCGCGCTCGGCGAAGCTGTCGACGATCAGAAACTCCTCGGGACTGTGAATCTTGCCCCCGCGCACGCCCATCGTGTCGACCACCGGCACGCCGCAGGCGGCGATATTATTGCCGTCGCACACGCCGCCCGTCGCTTTCCAGCCGATGTCCTGGCCGAGGTCCGCGCCGGCCGCTTTGACCAGCGCAAACAGCGCCTCCGCCTCGGGAGTCATTGGTTTCGGCGGGCGCGAGAAGCCGCCGTGGCAGTCGATCACGACCTCGTGCGCCGCCGCGACCTCGGCGATCAGCGCGTCGAGCAGCGCTTGAGCGCGATCCTGATCGGCGGGCGTGGCGGGCCGCACGTTGACGCGCAGAATGGCGAGGTCAGGCACGACATTGGTCGGGCTTCCCCCCTCGATCCGCGAGGGATTGATCTTGATCGCTGGTTCCTTCGCCGCGGCGAGCTTGAGCGCCAGTTCGGCGGCGGCGAGCAAGGCGTTGCGTCCGTCCTCGGGGTTGCGCCCCGCGTGCGCCGATCGCCCGCGCACGGTAATCGCGAAATTGCCGCTTCCCGGCCGTGCCCCGGCGAGCGTCCCGTCGGGCAAGGCCGAGGGTTCGTAGGTCAAAGCGGCGCGCTTGCCCCGCGCGGCCTCGACCAGCAGCGGCGCCGAGGCCAGGCTGCCGACCTCTTCGTCGCTGTTGATGACGACGTCATAGCCGATCCGCGCCGCGTCGGCGCCGCCCTCGACTGCCTTCAGCGCGGCGAGCATGACCGCGATCCCGCCCTTCATGTCGGCGGTGCCGGGGCCGTTTATCACGCCGTCTTCGATCCAGCGCGTGTCCTGAAACGGGTGATCGGCGGCGAACACGGTATCCATGTGGCCAGTGAAAAGCAGCTGCAACGGCGCCTCGGGGCGGACGCGGAGGTGAAGATGGCGGCCGTGCGCGATATCGATCGCCCGGCCCGCCGCGTCGACTGCCTCGACCGGGGCGGGGTCGACCAAAGTCAGCGCGCCCGGAAGCGCGGCGAAGGAATCGGCCAGCAGGCCCGCCATCGTCTCGAGCCCGGCAAGATTGCGCGACCCCGAATTGACCGCCGCCCAGGCGAGCGTCTGGTCGAGCATCGGCGCATTGCCGGCGCGCTCGATGGCATCGCGTTCGGAAGTCGTCAGCTGGCCCATCGCGCCGCTCCTAGCTGTGCTTGCGGGCGAAGGCGAGAGGAGCCGGATCAGCCCGCCGCGGGCTCCAGCCCGGTCGCTTCGGCAAGCCGCTCGAGCCGGCCCATCACCGCCTCGCTGGCGAGCGCGCCGTCGGAGCGGCGGAGCGCGAGGACCAGCCGGTCGCCGTCCACGTCGAGCGGCGCGCGCTCGAGGATCGATCCGACCCCCGCCGACAATCTCTGGCCGAGGCGGATCGCAAGTCCCCACAAATGCGCTCGGTGGAGGTCGGCCGGGCGGCACAATTCATCAAGCCTCGGGTCGGGCAAATCGGACGTGCCGAAGCTCGACGACAACGCCTGCGCCATCAGCACCCGCTCGCCCGCGTCGATCCCGAACCAATTGCCGTGGAGCGCGGTCTCGATCGCCCGCTCGGCGCGGAACGCCGGAACCGCCTGCCAGGCGACGTCGGCGAGCAGGCACGAGGCCAGCCGCAGCCGGCGCATCGCGGGCTCGTCGTCGCTGAACAGCCCCGCCATCCAGCGGTCGAGGTGCTCGCCATGCTGGGCCGGCTTGGCGCCCTCGCCGCCGCGCTCGCGCGCCGCCTCGATCAACGGGTCGAGCAGCCGCGTCGAGGCCCTGAGGTTGGAGTAAAGCAGGCCCTCGCGAATCCCGGCGGCGGAGACGATCAGACTGGGAGGATCGATCTCCTCGACGAGGATTTCGAGGATCATCGCCGCGACCGGTGCAGTGGCGTGGCGCGCCGGCGGTGCGGCGCTGGTCCATAGGGGATCGTCGGACATCGTCACCCGCGCCAGCTCGCGCGCTCGCTTCGGCGCCATCCGGTACAAATGGGTGATCGGCAGCGGATAGTCGGTCACCGCCATGTCGATCCGCGCCAGCGCGCGCCACGATCCGCCAACCAGGTAGAGCGGGCGCCTGTCCGAGCGCAGGCCGCTGTCCCTGAGCGCGGCGCGTATTTCCCTGCGCGCCACCTTGCGCCCGGCCGCTCCGGGATCGACGCGCAGAACTCCGAGCGGGAGCGAAATGCCGGTGCCGGTCGCCTCGCCGTCGAGATCGACCAGCTCGAGACTGCCGCCGCCCAGATCGGCGGCGATGCCGTCGGCGCCGGGAATGGCGTAGAGTACGCCCTGGCCCGCGTGGCGCGCCTCGGCTTCGTCGCTGAGCACCCGGCACGGCAGGCCGATGGCGCGCACCTCGCGCACGAAATCCATGCCGTCGGCGGCATCGCGGACCGCGGCGGTGGCGACGCAGCGGACGGTGCGGATGCGCATGTCGTCTATCAGCCGGCGGAAGCGGCGCAGCGCGCGGATCGACCGGGCGCGGCCTTTTTCTGGCAGACAACCACTCGTCCCCGAAACCTTGCCCAGCCCGGCGAGTACTTTTTCGTTGTAAATGGGATCGCGCGCCCGGGCCGCCCCGGCATAGACGACGAGGCGGACGGAATTGGAGCCGATGTCGACGATCGCGACCGGGTTTTTCAGTCGGGCTACCCTTGCCCTATCGACCCCGCTCGAAGCGCAGCTTGGGCACCTTTCGACCCTTCTTTAAGGCCTGGCCGCGCCCCGACAAGCTTGGGTTGGCCATGAAATAGGAATGGAGGTTGAACTCGTGGCCCGGTTTGGGGATCAGCCGCTCGTAACTGCCGTCGGACTTGAGCCACCAGCTCTGCTCGTTGTCGATGAGGTTCGCGACCATCACCTGTTCGAGCAATTGGGCGTGGACCGTCGGGTTTTCGATCGGCAGCATATATTCGATCCTCCGGTCGAAGTTGCGCGGCATCCAGTCGGCCGAGCTGATGTACACCCGCGCCTCGGGACTGGGCAGCTGCGCGCCATTAGCGAAGCACCACATCCGCGCATGTTCGAGGAAGCGCCCGATGATCGATTTGACGCGGATGTTGGAGCTGAGGCCCGCGACCCCGGGACGGAGGCAGCAGATGCCGCGAATGACGAGATCGATCGGCACGCCCGCGCTGCTCGCTTCGTACAATTTGTCGATGATTGCGGGGTCGACCAGCGAGTTCATCTTGGCCCACACGCCCGACGGCCTGCCCGCCTTCGCCGCCTCGATCTCGACGTCGATCAGGCGCAGCAATTCCTTGCGCATGTGGTTGGGGGAAATGACCAGCCGCCGGAGATTGCGCGGCTCGAGATAGCCGGTGATGTAGTTGAACAGCTTGGCCGCCTCGCGTCCGAGGCGGTTGTCGGCGGTGAAGTAACTGACGTCGGTGTAGATGCGCGCGGTGACCGGGTGATAATTGCCGGTGCCGAAGTGGCAATAGGTGCGAAAACCCTTCTCCTCGCGGCGGATGACCATCGAGACCTTGGCGTGCGTCTTCCAGTCGATGAAGCCATAGACCACCTGGACCCCGGCGCGTTCGAGCGCGCTCGCCCACAGCAAATTCTGCTCCTCGTCGAAGCGCGCCTTCAACTCCACCACCGCGGTCACCGACTTGCCCGATTCCGCCGCCTCGATCAGTGCGCGGACGATCGAGGATTGCTTGCCGGCGCGGTACAGCGTCTGCTTGATCGCCACGACATCGGGGTCGGCGGCGGCCTGCTGGATGAATTCGACCACCACCTCGAAGCTTTCGTAGGGGTGGTGGACGAGGATGTCCTTCTTACGGATGGCGGCGAAGCAATCGCCGTCGAATTCGCGGATGCGTTCGGGGAAGCGCGGGTCGAACGGCTGGAACTTCAAATCGGGGCGGTCCTCGTCGACCAGCATGCTGACGTCGCTCAAGCCCAGAAAACCGCGGCTGTCGGAGGTGATCGCGTTGGACGCGCCGAGCCCGTCCTGGACCGACTTGACCAGAGTGTCGGCCATTTCCGGCTCGATCTCGAGCCGCACCACGCGGCCGCGCCGCCGCCGCTTGATCGCGGTGCGGAAGTAACGGACCAGATCCTCGGCTTCCTCCTCGATCTCGATGTCGCTGTCGCGAAGCACTCGGAAGGCGCCGCCGCGGACCATGGTGTAGCGCGGGAACAGATAAGCGGTCTTTTTGCGAATGAGGGTCTCGAGCGCGATGTAGCGCGCGATCCGCCCGGGGATGCGGATGAAGCGTGGCAGGGTGGACGGCGCCATCACCAGCTCGCGCACGGTGTCGCGGCCTTTCTTGAGCTCGAAGAACAGGCTCAACCCCTGATTGGGGATGAACGGGAAGGGGTGCGCGGGGTCGATCGCCTGGGGCGTTAGCACGGGGAAAATCTGCTCGCGGAAGTGCGAATCGAGCCACGCCTCGGCCTTGGCGTCGAGGGTTTCCTCGCCGACGACCCGGATGCCGGACTTGGCCAGCGCCTGGCGCAGCGTTCCCCAAATGTCGTGCTGGACCGCGACCAGCCGGTCGACCTCCACATTGATCGCGGCGAGCTGCTGGCCCGGGGTCAGCCCGTCGATCGAATGTTCTTCGACCCCCAGCAGCTGGTGCGCCTTCAATCCGGCCACCCGGACCATGAAGAATTCGTCGAGGTTATTGGCCGAGATGGAGAGGAAGCGAAGCCGTTCGAGCAGCGGGTAATTGGGGTTGCAGGCCTCGTCGAGCACGCGCCGGTTGAACGCCAGCCAGCTCAATTCGCGGTTGAAATAGCGCGGCTTGACCTCGGCCTTGGGCGGGGCTGGAGGGGCAGGCGCGGCGGAAGACGGGGCGGTCGCCGCCGCGTCCGCCTTGATCTGGGCAGCCTCGGTCACTCTGTTCGGACTCTTCTTCTTGGGTTTGGGCTTGGCCACGGCATCACCCTGACTAGAAACAGCCGTGTGTTACAATGGTGTGACTCGAAATGCGCGGATGGCGGTCGCGGCGCTACAGCCAGTCCGAAAAATGCGCGATGATCCGCCGATAGAGGTCGCGCTTGAACGGGACGATGAGCTCGGGCAGCTCGCCCGCATCGACCCAGCGCCACTCGCGGAACTCGGGATGCTTGGTGGCGATGTCGATGTCACTGTCGCGCCCGAGGTAGCGGCACAGATACCAGTCTTGGTCCTGGCCGACCCACTTGCCGCCCCATAATTTGCTCCGCAAATCCTTGGGCAAGTCGTAGCGCAGCCGCTCGGGGCAATCGGACAGGCGCTCGACCAGATGCGGCGCGATGCCGGTTTCCTCCTCGAGCTCGCGTAGCGCTGTCGCCCACGGCGCCTCGCCCTTGTCGATTCCGCCCTGCGGCATCTGCCAGGCGTCGTCACTATTATCGATGCGCGCCCCGACCCACACCTTGTTGTCGGCGTTGAGGAGCATCACGCCGACCCCGCGGCGGTAGCGATTGTCGTGAGCCATGATCCCGTCATTGCGTCCACAAGCGCATAATGACAATCTCGGCGGATGATCGCCCTCCTTGCCCTCGCCGCCGCGGCCACCGCCGCCGATCCGCTCGTCACATTCAAGGATTGGGTCGCGGGCTGCGACAACGGCCGTTCGTGCATGGCAGTAGGCCAATATAACGCCGCCAATTTCGATCTCGCCTCGGTGGTGGTCGAGCGCGGACCGTTGCCCGGCGCCGTGCCGGTCATCTGGTTTCGCAATGAGGATGAAAAGGTCATCGACCTCGCCGCCGACGGCAAGCGCCTCAACGTCAAGCTGATCCTCGACGCCGACGAATATACGCTCACGGTCGCGGCCGAGTCCGCACCTGCCGTCGTTGCCGCGCTGCAGTCGGCCAAATTGCTGGCGCCGGTCTTGGCCGACGGCAGTAAAGCGTCTCCGCTGTCGATCAGCGGTGCCTCGGCGGCGATGCGTTGGATCGACGCGCAGCAGCAGCGGGTCGGAACTCTTACCGCGCTCGTGGCCAAGGGCGCGCGCCCCGCCTCCGCGGTTCCGCCGCCGCCGCCGCTTCCAATCGTCACCCGCGCCGTTCCCTCGGGCTCGCTCGGCAAGCCGCTCAGCGACGCCGATATCCGCAAGATTCAGCAGGAATATGCGGAATGCTCGGACGACAGCGAACTTCAGGACAAGGTCGATTATGGGCGGATCGACGCGCACACCACCCTCGCCATTGTCACCGCGATCTGCGGCAGCGGCGCCTATAATTATTTCGGCATTCCTTTGCTCCTGCGCGACGACGGCACGCGTACGGTCGCCGACTTCGGACCAAAGGAAGAAGGCGACCTCACCATGAACCTGTCGTGGGACGCCAAGACAGCGACGCTCTCCACGTCCTTCAAGGGCCGCGGGATCGGCGATTGCGGGGGCGGCACCGATTATGTCTGGGATGGTCAGCGGTTTCGCGTCGTCCGCGAGTCGATGATGGGCGAATGCCTCGGCGCGATCGCCTGGATCACCACCTTCCGCGCCCGCGTCGTTGCGGCGCGCTGAACTGGTCTGTCAAAAATAAACTCTTGAAGATCATGGTGCCTTGCCGATCCGACCGAGCGCCCGCCGGGTGACATCTTCGAACAACCCCAAATTGTCGACGTAGCTGGCGACAGCCGCGAAGTGCCACCGCATTTCCCCGACAAGAGCAGGACTGGCGCGGAGCGATCTTGCCCCTTCCGCGAACCGACTATCAGGCAAATCGAGTGAACAGTGCGTCGGCAGGTCGTTGACCCCGATCGCGTTGCGCCGATCGCCACATTGGGCGCGAATGGCGTCTTGAATATCCTCCGGAATGACTTGCCGGACATGTTCCCGATAATCCGTGAAGATCTCTTGCTCGACCGCGTTATAGTCGGTCGACATCAGCTGGCCGATGTCCCGCCGCAGCTGACGATCGCCAATCGTGCGCAGCCGGTCGCTGCCGAAGGCGGCAGCCCAGCTGCTGCCGTTGATGCCGGTGTAATTGTTCTGGCTTGCCTGATAGGCGGCGATGACGAAATCCCGGTCGGAGACACTGGGGTCCCCGCGCCACCCCGCAAACGCGGTTTCTCCATAGCGCCGAGTCACGGCATAATAGTTCTTCACCGTTTTAAAGATGCGGAGGTTATTCTCCAGTTCGGGCCTTAGATTGACCAGCATCTGGTGGGTCTCTGCGCTCTCCACTCGCTGCTGGTTGAGATTGGCGACCCAGGTGCCGACGAACACGCCGCCGACGACAATTGCGAACTCGATCCCGATCGCGCTCCAGTTCTGAGCGCGCAAATTGGCGGCGAAGCGCTTGAAGATCACCGATCGGCCGCCAGCGTCTGCACCGGTCGCCGGGACGGCGCCTTCGCCGCCCCGTCGCGCCACTGGAGCGAGATCTCGCAGACGATCAGCGGCCCGACCCACGACAACCACGCGAAAGCCTGGCCATTGCCGAGATCGCCGATTTCGGGAACGCGCGATCCCAAGCGACAGAAAACGAACGCCCATACCAGGACGTAGGCGCGGATCATCCAGTCGCGATGCGTCTCGAATCGGCGGTTGCGCGCGGCCCGCCATCCCATCGCCGCAAAGCCGAGCCAGGCCAGCGCGAGTGCGGCCAGCGACACCGATAGATTGGTGAGGACCGCGCTGCCTGCTGGCTTATGAAAGGGGTTCAAGGTCACGTAGAGGGCGCTCAGCGTCCCTATCGCCCCGAACGCCAGATAGGCTCTGCCAAGTATCCGGTGGAGCGGAAAGGCGATGCGCCGGGTTGCGAGATAGAGATTTGCCGCCCCGAGCAGCAACATGCCCGTTCCGCCCGCCATGTGGATGAAGGTGATGACGAAATGTTCGGGATGGTCGGCAACGTTGGACAAGCTTGCGACCGGCCATGCGATCAACCACCAGGCAGGGGCGCTGCTGATCAGCGCAGCCGCGATCAGCAAGCCGGTCGGACTCCGCCAATACCTCCAGGCGCCGCTTCTGCTCGCTGCTCTGTCCATTGCCACCCCCGACATCCCCCGACGCCTGGGCAAAGGCTAGCGGCCTTTCACCGTGACGGAAAGAACTGTGCAAAGGGCAAACGGGTGGCGAAACGCGACCGTCCGTCCTAGAAAGCCCCCATGGCCACTGCCACGCACCGCGTTACCGAAGCTGATTCCCATGCCCATCCGCCCAAGGAGGCTGTCGTCGTCCGCTTTGCCGGGGACAGCGGCGACGGGATGCAGCTGACCGGGGGGCAATTCACTTTGTCGACCGCGCTCGCCGGCAACGACCTCGCCACGTTCCCCGATTTCCCCGCGGAGATCCGCGCTCCGCAGGGCACGACCTTCGGGGTCAGCGCCTTCCAGATCAATTTCGGATCGACCGCGATCGATACCGCCGGCGACCAGCCCGACGTGCTGGTGGCGATGAACCCCGCGGCATTGAAGGTGAACGCCGGCGACCTGCGCGATGGCGGGCTGATCATCGCCGACGAGGGCGAATTCACCGCCCGCAACCTTGCCAAGGCGGGGTACGACAGCAATCCGCTCGAGGACGGCAGCCTCGGCCGCTGGCAGCTGGTCCGCTTCAACATCTCGCAACTGACCCTCGACGCGGTCAAGCCGTTCGGCCTCGGCAACAAGGAGGCGCTGCGCTGCAAGAACATGTGGACGCTCGGGCTTGCGCTATGGATGTTCGACCGCGATCGCCAGCCGATTGTCGACTGGCTCAAGACCAAATTCGCCAAGGCGCCCGAACTCGCCGAGGCCAATATCGCCGCGCTCAACGCCGGCCACGCTTACGGCGAGACGGTCGAGATCGGCGGAGTTCACAAGACCCACATCGACGCCGCGCCGGCCGAGCCCGGCCTCTATCGCACCGTCACCGGGGCCGAGGCGCTCGCGCTGGGGCTGGTCGCGGGCTGCCAGCTCGCGGGTTTGAAAATGTTCTTCGGCGGCTATCCGATCACGCCGGCTTCCGCGCTGCTCCATCACCTCTCGCGGCTCAAGGAATATGGCATCACCACCTTCCAGGCGGAGGACGAGATTGCGGCGATCTGCTCGGCGATCGGCGCCAGCTACGCCGGCCAGCTCGGGATCACCTCGTCGTCGGGC
>JANNDN010000023.1:0-4059 GCA_031387795.1 Sphingomonas sp. | reverse complement strand
GCGGTCGAGGTCGTCGCAGGTCGGGCCGTAGAAGCTGAAGCCCATGTCGCGCACGTCCGACAGCTCGTCGCGGACGAGCCGGACCGGATAGCGCCAGCCGATATGCGCGGCGTCGAACAGAGCGCCGTACGCGCCGTCGTTGATATACAGCTCGTCCCCGCGGCGACGTTCGACGCGGACCAGGACGCTGGCATATTCGGCGCACAAGGCGCGGCCCGGCTCGCACCACAATTCGGCGGAGTAGGAGATCGGCAGCGCCTCGAACGCGGCGTGGATGACCGAGAAATATTGCTCGAGCGGGGGCGGCTCCATCCCCGGATAGGAGGAGGGGAAGCCGCCGCCGACGTCGACGATGTCGACCGTGACCGCGGCATCGACGATCGAATCGCGGACCCGACTCATCGCTTCGGCGAACGCCGCCGGGCTCATCGCCTGGCTGCCAACATGGAAGCAGATGCCGAGCGCGTCGGCGGCCTGGCGCGCGGCCATCAGCAGCGCTTTGACCTCGTGCGGGTCGGCACCGAATTTGGCGGCTAGGCTGAGCTTGGCATGATCCGAGCTGACCCGCAGGCGGACCAGCAGGTTGAGATCGGAGGCGGCAATTTTCCCATTTGGGCTGTCGGCCGCGGTCGCTTCGACGATCTTGTCCAGCTCTTCGAGCGTATCGAGGCTGAAGGTGCGCACTCCGTGGTCGAAATAGGCCTCGGCGATCGCTTCCTCGGCCTTGACCGGGTGCATGAAGCACAGGGTCGCTTGCGGAAGCACTTCGCGGACCAGCCGGACCTCGCCGATCGAAGCGACATCATAATAAGTCACCCCCGAATCCCACAGGATCTGGAGCAGTTCGGGCGAGGGATTGGCCTTGACCGCGTACAGCGAACGCCCGGGAAAGCGCTCGACGAAGAAACGCGCAGCGCGGCGCGCGGCGTGCGGACGCAGCAAGGTGACCGGCTGAACCGGACGTAATTTGGCGATATCGGCACCACTGCGGGTGCCGGACGGGGCGGTCGCTAGCCCCAGCGCGCGAGGATGGATGTGCAACTCAAGGGACCTCCAACTGGTAGAGCGAAACGAAGCTGCCTTGCGGTTGGAAGTCCCATGGGGCAGCGGGAGCGCGATATATGGTTGGGGTCCGGGCAAGTAAAGACTTTTCGCGGCCAGCGGAGGGGCGACGGCGCCATCCGTCGTCCGCCGCTTTCGTGTCGTCCGATTTATTTAGCAAATTCAGAGGGTTGTTGTGGTGGTTGAACTGAGGCGCGATGATGTCGTCGAGGCGGGTGAGCGGATCGCGGAAGCGGTCGAGCGAACGCCGCTGATCGAGAGCGAGATTGCGGGCCAGCGCCTGTGGCTCAAATGCGAGTGCCTGCAGACCGGCGGCGCGTTCAAATTGCGCGGGGCGACCAACCGTGTGCTCCAGCTCAGCGAAGAGAAGCGGGGTCGCGGCGTGGTCGCTTTCTCCTCGGGCAATCATGCGCGGGGCGTGGCCATCGCCGCCCGCCGTCTCGGCATTCGAGCGATTATCGTCATGCCCGCCGACGCGCCGACGGTGAAGGTCGAGGGAACCCGGAGCGAGGGCGCGGAAATCATCTTCTACGACCGCCGGACCGAAAGCCGCGAGGCCATTGCGGCAGGGATCGCTCAAGACAGCGGCGCAACCGTGGTCCCCAGCTTCGACGATTCGATGGTCGTCGCGGGCCAGGGGACGGTCGGGCTCGAGATTATCGAGCAATTGGGCCGGCCGCCGGCGCGGATCGTCATTCCGTGCGGAGGCGGTGGATTGGCCGCCGGAATCGCGCTCGCGGTTCCCGAGGCCGCGATTACGCTGGTCGAGCCCGCAGGCTGGGACGACATGGCTCAGTCGCTGGCGAGCGGGACGATCGTTCGGGTCGCGCCCGACGCCCCGGCGACGATGTGCGACGCGCTGCAGACGCCTTATGTGTCGCCGATCACGCTCGGCATCCTCATTGGCCGCAAGGCGCAGGCGCTGGCGGTCAGCGACGAGGAGGTTGCTTCCGCGGTCCGCTTCGCGTTCGAGCGCCACGGCCTGACGGTCGAGCCGGGCGGAGCGGTCGCGCTGGCGGCGATCCTCGCGGGCAAGGTGGGGATTGAAGCGGAGACGGTGGCGGTGCTGTCGGGCGGGAATGTCGATCCGGAGTTGTTTGCGCGGCTGACTCAAGCATCTGTTCGTCCTGAGTAGCGGCGCAGCCGCGTATGGAAGGATCCATCGATACGGGCCTTCGACATCGGTCCCCATCAAAGTAATACCTTGATGGGAGCCCTCGCTCAGTCCCTACTCAGGACGAACGGTGACTGGGATGCTTACGCCACTCGCTTGCGATATTCGCCGGGCATGACGTGGTTGGGGCTCGAATCCTCGATCGACTTGGTCAGCGCCTCGAGTTCGGCGGCCAAGGTCTCGAGTTCGGCGGCGAGGTAGCGGCGTTCGTCGGCCGGAATCGCTTCCGACGCGTCGATCAAAGTGTCGAGCATCATCGCGATGCACGGCAGGATCGTTTCCTCGATCCGCTCGAAGGCTTCGCTGAGCCGTACCGGGGCTTCCGCCTGTCCCATCGCGCGGGTTATGGCGCAACACGGTTAAGTCTTGGTGAAAGGGAAACCGATGGCGGGCCTGAGCGATGCGGTCATGGGGATTGCGGTGATCGCCGCACTCCTGCTCATCGCGGGCGGAATTCGACTGGCGTGGAAGCGTCAGGACCGCAAGCGCGGCGCGCTGATGGTCGTCGCCGCGCTGGTGATCCTCATGAACGTGATGATCTGGACGGTATAGACGGCTTGATCGGGTCGGTGGCGAGCCGCATGTCGAGATAATCGTCGACCGATTTCATCAGCAGATCGTGCTCGTGCTCGAAGAAATGGTTCGCTCCGGGGATGGTGTCGTGGTGGATGGTGATGTGGCGCTGGGTACGCAGTTTGTCGACCAGCTTCTGGACCGCGCTCGGGGTCACCACTTCGTCCGAATCGCCCTGGATGATGATGCCCGACGAAGGGCAGGGGGCGAGGAAGCTGAAATCATACATGTTGGCCGGCGGAGCGACCGAGATGAAGCCGCGGATCTCAGGCCGGCGCATCAGCAATTGCATCCCGATCCAGGCGCCGAAGCTGACCCCCGCAATCCACGTCGTCTCGGCCTCGGGGTGGATTTGCTGGACCCAGTCGAGCGCGGAGGCGGCATCCGACAGCTCGCCAATGCCATTGTCGAACAGGCCCTGGCTCTTGCCGACCCCG
This sequence comes from Sphingomonas sp., assembly GCA_031387795.1. Taxonomy (GTDB): domain Bacteria; phylum Pseudomonadota; class Alphaproteobacteria; order Sphingomonadales; family Sphingomonadaceae; genus Sphingomicrobium. Next base: position 813 of record JANNDN010000023.1, on the reverse strand, counting down.
CGGAAATTGAAGCGCAAGGTGGCGAAGCCGCGGCGGACGAACGTCTGATAGAGCAATTGCACCATCTTGTTGTTCATCGTGCCCCCGGCTTGCGGGTGCGAATGGAGCACCATCGCCACCGGCGCGCGCGGACGCGGGCCGGGGTGGAAACGGCCTTCGAGGCGGCCTTCGGGGCCGGGGAAAATGACTTCGGGCATAGGTTCTCGACTGAAAATCGCGGGACCGAGCGCGGCAGGCAGGTGCGCCGCGCGGCTGGAGCCTATATAGGGTCGGCGCAAAGTCTGGCAATCGCGAGCCCGAGACCTCAAGCGCAATGACCCGAACCTATCTCGATCATGCCTCGACCACCCCGGTCATCGCCGCCGCCCGCGGCGCGTTTGCCGACGCGCTCGCGGGGTGGAGCAACCCCAATTCGCCGCACCGCGAAGGCCGCGAGTGCCGGTCCAGGCTCGAAGCCGCGCGCGAAGAGATCAAGGCGGTGCTGGGCTGGCCTCAACAGCTGGTCTTTACCTCGGGCGCGAGCGAGAGTGTCGAGATCGTCGGACGCCGGGCGAGGCTGGCGGGGCGAGCGCATGGCGCCACCGAACATGCCATTGTGCCGTTCGCGATGGGCGCGGAGTCGGCCGAAATCCCGGTCGACGCGGACGGACTGATCGATGAGGCCGCCCTCGACGCGATCCTCGCCAAGGGACCGGCGCTGGTCGCGGTCCAGTCGGTCAACAACGAGACCGGGGTGATCCAGCCGCTCGACCGGCTCGCTCCGAAAATTCGTGAGGCGGGCTCGCTGCTGCTCGCCGATTGCGCCCAGTCGGC
>JANNDN010000359.1:0-6454 GCA_031387795.1 Sphingomonas sp. | reverse complement strand
TCATCCCGATTCGACGAGCCTTGGATACGCCCAACCAGACTATGCGACCCTGCTCAACGGCTGCTACGCCACGCTCAGGGATCCGGTTACACGCTCAGTTTACGACTCCGGTCTCGACCGTGCGCTGCCGCCAACGCCGTTGCGACAGGCGCGAGATCGAATGACGGTGATTGCTCGCCCGCCGCGCCCGCTGGTGGCCGGTCCGGCGATCGGCGCCTGCGTTTTTATTAGTCTGGTTGCGTTCGCATTGTGGTTCCCGCCGCCGCGATCGGCCCCGATTTTTGCCTCCGCAGCAGGCTGGCCCGCGGATGGCAGCGACTCGAATGACGGAGCGGCTGGCGTGCCCTTACCGAATCGGGATCGGACTCGGCAGATTACGGATCTCGCGCGTACCTCGTCGTTCACGAGCGCCGAGCAGTTCAGCCGCTCCTGCTTCGAGCGTGCTCGTCGAGTGACCGATCAAAGTGAACTCGATTCCTGCGTCCTGTTCGACCTTGCCTTCCTGTTCTGGCGGCCGGCAAACGAGGCGGCCGGCCCACCCTATTTCAACGGCAAAGTCGTCGCCTACCGCCATCACGACGCACTCTCCAAGCACGGTGACCAAACAGAAGCGAGGCTCGCTCGTCTGAGAGAGTATGCCTTCTCCGGCCTGATCGAGGGCTTTCGCGACCACGACAGTGGTTCTGCGCCGAGCCGGCGGGCAGTTCCAGGCGATTGAGGCGACCGCCTGATCTTCGTGCCAAGCAGATGGCAAGTGTCCCAAAACGGGAGCAAGGCACTGAGTTCAATACAAATAGGTGGACATCGTTGCGAAAGCGGGTAAATTCCCGTTAACTTTCATTGTTTGGAGGGCCCAGTGATGAAGAAGGCTCTGATTATCATGACCGGCGTTTCGATGTTGGCGAGTCCGGCTTTCAGCCAGGTTCGCCCGCAGGATTGTCGCCCGATGCTTCCGGTGACCGATGAGCTTCCGCCCGTCGCGGACGTCATCGCCGAGCCGGCGATACCGGTGGCTGCCGTGAAGCGTGGATTTTTCGGACTGCCGTTCCTGTTACCGCTGCTGGCGGGTGGTGGCCTGATCGCGCTCGTGGGCGGCGGTGGTGGTAACGGTAACCCCGACCCCGACCCGGTCAGCCCGGCCTGATTAACTCGGCTTAAGAGCCTGAGCGAAGGAGTGGCGCCCGCGTCGCTCCTTTGTCGTTTCCGGGCACAGCATTCGGCTGCTGAGCGGTAAACGCCGAAGCCGGCTTGACCATCTGAGGGCCCAGCGCCGACCGCTCCATGGCAGCGTTGACGATGGCAATTCGCCGACCAAAGCCAGGATGGTCGAGCGAAAAGCTCCACCACATCCGCTTGCGCGCATTCTCCAGGAAAGCGATTCCGCCGGCAGGACGATAGCCGCCTTTCGACATCAGCTCGACGGCATAATCGTCGGCGTCGATCTCGCTCTTCCGAACACTCCCGCCGCCAAAAATTCCACGCTTCTGGCTCTTCCCGCCGCCGTGGCCGAGGATATTGTGGGCCATCTCGTGTGCAACCACGAAGGCGATTTCGTCGTCGTTCTTCGACATCGCCGTCATGCCGGTGGTGATCAGAACATTGCGGCCATCCGCCCAGGCATTGCTTGTCGCGCTGTTGGTCAGCGTAAGCTTGCCGCCGCACCCATATGCCGCGCGCAGCTGCAAGCGCAGTTGAACGCCCTGGCGGCGGATGACCAGATCGGTCGCGCCATAGGTCATGGCCGCTTGTAGAGTCCGGTCGAACTGTTCCATCCGTGCGAACGACTTCGGCTTCGAATAGGCCTGCGAGTCTTCAACGGCGTACGGACCGACCATCAGAATTTCATCGTCGACCCGAATGCCTGCCTCCTCGGCCAGGCTGCCTGGGACAACGCCGAGAACTCCAATCCCATTGTGTAACGAGAAAGCACTGGCAACTGCCGGCCGAAGCGCGGGATCGTAACGGCTGAGATCGTGTAGAACCATTCCGCTGACGGCTTCGCGCGTCGGGCAGGCCGCGACATTGGTCGTCGCGATGCGATACGCGATGGTCGCGAGCCGAAGCTCTTGGGCCGCAAGTGTCCGCACGGACATTGGACGCGCGGTGGCTGGGGCGCTGACCGCCAATCCGGCGGTCAGGGCCGCCGCCGCGATTGCAAACTTGCTGATTGACCGTGGCATTCCACCGCTCCTTGCTGGCCGGTGGATTGTCGCGAAAATAGGTTACCAAGTGATTAGGAGTGAATGGATTTTCGGGGGACCGGAGAGCAGCAGGCCTGACTTTCGCTACCAGGCGCGCCAAGCAGTTGAACGGAGCTGGGGTACCATCCTGAGGATTCACCACGATTCTGAAAATGGTCGGTGGTTCGCTCGCGTTGCGACGCGCGCTCGAGCGGTGACTCGGCCAGAATGGCCGCTAAGCGATCGTCCCAAATAGGAACAGAAATCCCGGCGGGCGCGCTAAGCGGGCAGAAGACGGTTTGTGCTTGCACGCCGAAAGCGTTAAATAAGCGTTTGGGGCAAAATTTGCAGCAACATGTAAACAAGCGTCGGCCGTTCTCGGCTTTGGCTACTGAATTCAGAGGCAAGGCAAGCCGGGCCCTGCCGTTGATGCTCATCCCGTGCGTCCCCGCGTTGGCCACTTGTTCCACTTCACCATTCGCCGTCCAAGCCGACAATTCTGGTCAGGTCTCCCTATGGGAGAACAAGGGTGGTCCACCGCTATTGCTGCTCCGCCCACTGTCTGAAAGTGATGCCGTCGCTCTCAATCGCCGTATTCCGTTTTCGGCAGAGCGTGGCCCGGCGGCCCAACCACTCGCCTTGACCGACATCGGTGACGCCCGTTCCCGCGCGCTCGAGTGCCTGACTTCAGCCATTTATTACGAAGCCGCCTCGGAATCGCCGCAAGGTCAGGCGGCGGTCGCTCAAGTGATCCTCAACCGGGTCCGTCATCCCGCCTTTCCCGCGAGCGTCTGCTCGGTAGTCTATCAGGGATCGACGCGAAGCACCGGATGCCAGTTTAGCTACACCTGCGACGGGTCGTTGCAGCGTGTCCCCAGCCGCCGCGAATGGGATCGTGCCCGGGCGATTGCCCATGCGGCCTTGTCCGGCGCGGTCTATGCGCCGGTCGGACTCGCGACCCATTACCACACCGAGCAGGTGGTGCCTTATTGGGCGCCGAGCCTGGCCAAAAGCGTTCAGGTCGGCGCGCACATCTTCTATCGCTGGGCAGGCGCTCCCGGGCGTCCAAAGGGCTTTACGCAGCGTTATTCCGGCAGGGAAGACGATCCGCAGACATTGCGCCAAATCGCGCTGATTTCGCACGATATCTGGCCATTCGGACAAGAAGCGACGACCAAGCCGCGACTGGCTCTGGAAATCGATGCCGAGATCGAACTCGACGGCATCGTTCGCATTCTGGCGAGCGCGCCCGAGCCTGCTCCAAGCGCTTATGAACAAGCCATCAGGGCCCATTTCACCGGCGACCCGGCCAATTCCGGAGCGGAGCCGAGTGTCGCGGCGCCGACCGTCCCGATTGCCGTCGACTCGCAAGCGCTGGACCACAAATTCATCGGCGCGGCGGTGTTCAAGCCCCCAAGTCTCGATTCGTTGACCCGAGATCTCGGTCGCGCGACGCGCTTGCCGACCTTCCTCAAGGCCCAGCGCAAGCTCTACAAGGCGAGCGTCGAGCAGGCCCAGCACTCGGCCGAATATGCAGCGCTCGATTGGGAAATCTATACCGGCGCGCCGGTCCAGGGCCGTAGCGCGGTGCTCAGTCTGGCGCACGGAATGACCCTCGGCAGCTGCCAAACGCCGGCCCTAACCTCGGCCGCCAGACCTGTGATCCGTTGGCCGACCGATCCGCGCCTTTGGGGTCCGGCGGACATTTTCGTCGCCAGCGGCTTCGCCGAAGACAGCCTTCGAGCGGCCGAGCCCAGCACCAAATCCAAGGCGAAACGCCTGCGCGCCGCCGTCGCCCCGTTCGAGGCCGAGATTGTTGCCGCGGTATTCGCCCGAGTGGCGGCCTTATCGCGCGGCGAAGCGACCGGCCGTGCGATGGTCGCGCATGAGGTTGCAAAAGGCCACAAACTGGTGCCGCAACTGGTCCAACGGCTGCGCGCTTTCGAGCGCAATCGCGGCCGCTATCCAAGCCTCAACCACTTCTTGCCGGTGCTGGTCGCGGGCCTTGCGCCAGCGACACCAGTCAAGCCCAGCGACCCGGCACCGGACCAGGCCGCAGCCTGTCCGCAAGCGCCCAGATTAGCGAGCTGACGGGTCAATGGACCGGTGTCAGGCGCAATGCGTCTGGCTGAATCAGGCGCAGATCGCTAGGTAGTGGTTCCTGACCGCGCCGCCTCCGTGTTAGATGCTCGAGGAATGGAACGACATTGAAAGGCATAATATTGGCGGGCGGGAGCGGCAGCCGCCTTTACCCGGCGACATTGGCCGTTTCGAAGCAGCTGCTCCCGGTTTTCGACAAGCCGATGATCTATTATCCGCTCGGAGTGCTGATGCTCGCGGGCATTCGCGACATTCTGATCATCTCGACGCCCGCGGACTTGCCGCGTTTCGAGGCGTTGCTCGGCGATGGCCGCAATTTCGGATTGACCCTGAGCTATGCCGAACAGCCGCAGCCCAACGGACTCGCGGAAGCGTTCATCATCGGCCGGTCGTTCGTCGGCGACGACAGCGTCGCGCTGATACTCGGTGACAACATCTTCTACGGCGCGGGACTTACCGAGCTTGTTCGGACCGCCGCGGAGGCGCGGGCCGGAGCTACGGTGTTTGCTTATGCCGTCGAGGATCCGGAGCGGTACGGCGTCGTCACTTTCGACCCGGCGACCGGTCACGCCCGGTCGATCCACGAGAAACCCGCGAGCCCGCAATCGCAATGGGCGGTCACCGGTCTTTATTTCTATGACAATGATGTGCTCGATATCGCTGCGGGACTCTCGCCGTCACCGCGCGGCGAATTGGAAATCACTGACGTCAATCGCGCCTATCTCGATCGCGGCGACCTGATCGTCACGCGGCTTGGTCGCGGCTTTGCCTGGCTCGATACCGGCACGCATGAGAGCCTGCATGACGCTTCGGCGTTCGTGCGCACGATCGAACGCCGTCAGGGCCTCAAGGTGATGTGCCTGGAGGAGATCGCACTTGAACTCGGCTATCTGACGACCGCTGACGTTCTCAAGCGGGCAAGTCAGCTCGGCAGCACCGAATATGCGGACTATTTGATTCGAAGGGCGGCGGAGCTGCAGAATGCTTGACGTACGCAGGACAGCGCTAGACGGGGTGATCGAAATCCGCCCCCCGCGCTTTGCGGACGAACGCGGGTTCTTCTCGGAAGTCTGGAACGAGGCCGAATGGCGGGAGGCCGGAATCCCGTTCCGCTCCGTCCAGGACAATCACTCGCTGTCGCGCCCTCCCGGCGTACTTCGCGGATTGCATTTCCAGCGGCCGCCGGCGGCCCAGGAAAAGTTGGTGCGTGTGACGCATGGATCGGTGTTCGACGTCGTGGTTGATATCCGCCGGGCGTCGCCAACCTTCGGCCAGTGGGTCGGGATCGTACTTTCGGCCGAGGAGTGGAACCAGCTGCTGGTGCCTCGGGGCTTTGCGCACGGCTTCGTCACACTCGAGCCCGATACCGAGGTGCAGTATAAGGTCACGGTTCCGTACAGTCCGGAGCATGAATTGTCTGTCCGCTTCGATGATCCCGCGCTGGCGATTGCCTGGCCGGTTGCGGCGGATCGCCTGACGCTTTCCGAAAAGGACCGCGCCGCGCCGCTGCTCGCGGCCCTCGACACGGGCTTCTGAGCATGGACAAGCGCCGGATTCTGGTGACCGGCGGTGCCGGGTTTATCGGTAGCGCCGTTTGCCGGCACCTCGTGCAAAGCGGCGGCTACCACGTCGTCAATGTCGACAAGCTGACCTATTCCGGCAATCTCGAGTCGCTTGCACCGGTGGCGGACAGTCCGGACTACCATTTCTACCAGGCCGACATTTGCGACGGCGAGAAAATTGCATCGATCCTCGCCGACCAGGCGATCGACGCCATCATGCACCTGGCTGCCGAAAGCCACGTCGATCGCTCAATCGATGCGCCGACGGTCTTCTTAGAAACCAACGTGGTGGGTACTTTCAGTCTATTGAATGCCGCACTCCACCATTGGCGCAGCCTCGATCCTGCCAAGCAGGCAAGCTTTCGCTTCCACCATATTTCCACGGACGAAGTATTCGGTGACCTTCCGCTCGCTGAAGGGATGTTCAATGAGGAGACGCCCTACGCGCCTTCCTCGCCTTACTCTGCCTCGAAGGCTGCGAGCGACCATTTCGTGCGCGCCTGGCACAAAACCTACGGCCTGCCGATCGTCATTTCCAACTGCTCGAACAATTACGGACCGTACCACTTTCCCGAGAAACTCATCCCGCTGATCATCCTCAACGCGCTCGAG
>JANNDN010000198.1:0-10661 GCA_031387795.1 Sphingomonas sp. | reverse complement strand
TTCAGCAAGACCGCCAGCCGCGCCTTGACCCGCCCCGCGAGTAGCGGGTCGACCCTTGGCAGGCTGACCAGCTGAACCCCCAGAGGATTGACCGCCGAGCCGCCCCGGCGGACTTCGAAATGGAGGTGCGGGCCGGTCGAGAAGCCCGACGAGCCAACAAAACCGATGACCTGGCCGCGGCGAACGAACGTGCCGGATGCGACCGCGAACTCGCTCATGTGGCTGTAGCTCGAGACCATGCCGTCGCCGTGCGCGATTCGCACCTGGCGCCCATAGCCCCCGGCCCAGCCGGCGCCGACGATCTGGCCGTCCGCAGCGGCAATGACCGGACTGCCCCACGCCGCGCCAATATCGATCCCGGCGTGGAAGCGGGTGAAGCGCAGGATCGGGTGGACGCGATTGCCGAAATAGGAGGTGATCCGCCCCGCTGCCGGAAGCAGCATCGCGCTCGCCACGGGTTCGGGACGCTGCTCCTGCCCCGCATCGATCCAGTTGTCGTCCCAGCGCACGAGCTTGAGCGCGGCGCCGAAGCCGCGGTCGAGCCCGGCGTAAAGCACGCGCGGCGCCTCGCCGCCCGAAACGACGAGGTCGAAGCGGTCGCCGGCGGCGACATCGGCCCCGACGTCGATCTCTTTGGCAAGGGCGGCAAGATATTGCGCGGCGATCGCGGGGCTCGACCCGGCCGAGCGCAAAGACCAGTAAAGCCCGTCGCCGACCCGTCCGCTGATCCGCATCGGTCCAATTGGCTGAGCGGCCTTGCTGGTTTCAGCCGGCGCGGGAGCGACCACAAACGGCGCCTCCCGCACGGGCACCGAATCGACCGTCGCCACGCTCGGGAGCGGAGCCATGCGCAGCCCGGTCCGGCCCTTGGCGGCAAGCGGCTCGACCCCCAACGCCTGCCACTGGCGCTCGCCATCGCTGAAACCGCCGCCGTGGCGTGGCAGGCTGGCCCAGGCGACGGTGCTGCACAGCAAGCCGGCGACCCCGAGCATCATCCACGGGCCGGGCGCGCGCGATCCACGCGCGTGGGCGAGGCACCCGGCGGGGCCGAGTGACCGCCTGAGCGGGTGCTCGTGACGAGTTTGACCTTCAATCACCCCCCACTCATCGCGAATTGAGGTTAAAATCCGTTGAATCCGAAGCCTTTTGTCTTGTGTTCGAATGCCAGCCTGCCACATTCGAACGATCATGGCGCGCCACTCCGACGGCCTGGTTCGTGCAATTCTGGGCCCCACCAACACCGGCAAGACCCATTTGGCGATCGAGCGAATGTGCGGCCACAGCTCGGGCGTCATCGGCTTCCCGCTACGCCTGCTCGCGCGCGAAGTTTATGACCGGGTGGTCGCGATCAAGGGCGCAGGCCAGGTCGCGTTGATCACCGGCGAGGAGCGCATCCTGCCGCCCGCCGCGCGCTATTTCCTGACCACCGCCGAATCGATGCCGATTCCGGGCGCCGATACCCATGCCGGGAACGAACTCGCGCGCGACTTCGCCTTTGCCGCGATCGACGAGGCGCAGCTCGGGATCGATCCCGAGCGCGGCCACGTCTTCACCGACCGGATGCTGCGCGCGCGCGGACGTGAGGAAACGCTGATCCTCGGTTCGGACAGCCTGCGGCCGCTGATCCGCGAACTCCTGCCCGAGGCGGAGATCGTCAGCCGGCCGCGCTTCTCGACGCTGCGCTATGCCGGCGCGACCAAGCTCTCGCGGCTCCCGCCACGCAGCGCAATCGTCGCTTTCTCCGCCGAGCAGGTTTACGCGCTCGCCGAGATGCTGCGCCGCTTCAAGGGCGGCGCGGCGGTCGTGATGGGCGCCCTGTCGCCCTCGACCCGCAACGCCCAGGTGGCGATGTTCCAGCGCGGCGAGGTCGACTATCTGGTCGCCACCGACGCCATCGGCATGGGCCTCAACATGGATGTCGCGCACGTCGCCTTCGCCGGGCTCGAAAAGTTTGACGGGCGCCGCGACCGCCGGCTGACGATCGCCGAAATGGCCCAGATCGGGGGCCGCGCCGGCCGCCATCAGAAGGACGGCAGCTTCGGCACTTTGGGCATCGGCAATGGCGAGGATGCGACCTTCAGCGAGGCCGAGGTGACGGCGATCGAGGAGCATCGCTTCCGCGCCCTCGACTGGGTCTATTGGCGCAACGCCGATTTGGAATTCGACGACGTCCGGGCGCTCATCGCCAGCTTCGAGGTCAAGAGCGACGACCCGGTCCTCAAATCCGCGCCCGAAGCGATCGACCTCGCGGTCTTGAAGCTGATTGCCGAAGACCCGGCGGTGGCGGCGGCGAAGGGGTCCCGCGCGCGCCGCTTGTGGGCCGCCTGCGGGCTGCCCGATTTCCGTAAAGTCGGGCCGATGCACCACGCGCGCATGGTCCGCCGCCTCTATAATTATATCGTCGAGGGCGGCCACATTCCGCACGAATGGTTCGCCGCCGAGGTCACCCGGCTCGACAATATGGCGGGCGATATCGAGGCGCTCGCCGATCGCCTCGCGGGCATCCGCAGCTGGGCCTATATCGCGCACCGCCAGGACTGGCTCGCCGACCCGCCCAAATGGGCCGAGCGCACGCGCGAGGTCGAGGCCCGGCTTAGCGACGCGCTCCACGAACGGCTGACCCAGCGCTTCGTCGACCGCCGCACCGCGGTGCTGGTCCGCGACGTCGGCGCGCGCGGCGCCGATGCGCTGCCGGTGACCGTCGCCGCCGATGGCGAAGTCAGCGTCGGACCCGAGCCGATCGGGCACCTCTCGGGCTTCGATTTCCGCGTCGATCCGGGGGCGCGGCTGGCCGACAAGCGCCTGCTTCTCGCCGCGGCCGAACGGCGGCTGGGCGAGGAGCTCGAGCGCCGCGCGGCGGAGCTGGTAAGCGCGCCCGACACGCATTTCTCGCTGATCGGCGAGGACAGCGGCGCGGTCGCGGTCGCTTGGGACGGCCACATCCTCGCGCGCCTGGCTCCCGGCAAGTCGCTGCTCGAGCCCGCGCTGCGCACTGCCCGCCCGCTTGACCGCTTGTCGGCGAGCAGCAGGGCTGCGCTCCGCTCACGCCTCGAACGCTGGGTCGAGCAAGGCGTCGCGCGCAATCTGCAGCCTCTGAAAATCCTCGCCGCGGCGGCTGGCGACCCGGCGAGTTCACCCGGGGTGCGCGCGCTCGCCGCAATGCTCGCCGACGCCGGCGGGACTTTGCCCCGGCGCTCGGTACTCGATGCCATCGGCCAGCTCGAGCAAGTCGATCGCCGCGCGCTGTATCGGCTCAAGGTTCGGCTTGGCGCGCTCGACGTGTTCATTCCCGATTTGCTCAAGCCCCCGGCGCAATTCTGGCGAGCGGCGCTGGCGGCGGTCCGCGGCGGTCGGCCGCTGCCCGCGCTGCCCGCCGCCGGGGCAACCAGGCTGAGGGCCGAGGCCGACCCCATCGGCGCCGCCTTCGCCTTTCGCCGCCTCGGTCGGAACTGGCTGCGGATCGATCTCGCCGATCGCCTCGCCAGCCACGCGCGCAAGACCCGCGACGGCGCCGACCCGCTCGACCGCGCGCTTGCCACCAGCCTCGGGCTCGACGAGGAGATGATCGCGCAATTGATGGCGGAGATCGGCTTCGTCCGCTCGGGCGAAAGCTGGCGCTGGCGCGGGCGGCGGTCCCCGCGCCGCGATCCGCAAGCGCCGGCGGGCAATCAGTTCGCCGCCCTCGCCGGGCTCAAGCACCGGCGCTGAGCCTTGCGCATCGACCGCTTCCTGTTTTTCATCCGGCTGGCGAAAAGCCGCACCCTGGCCCAGGGAATCGTCGAGCAGGGCCATGTGCGGATTGACGGGCGCCGAGTCGCCAAGCCGAGCGAGGAGGTCCACCCCGGCCAGATCGTCGCGCTCCCGCTCCACGGCGAGGTGCGCGTGCTCCGTGTGCTTGCGCTGCCCGCGCGGCGCGGGCCGCCGGCAGAAGCGGGCGCCGCTTATGAAGTGATTGCCGCTTAGGCCTGCTTGAGCTCCGCCAGCGTCATCCAGCGCGCCGCGCCGACGTCGCGGTCAGCGGCGAGCGCCAGCAACAGGGCCGCCATCACTTCGCGCTGCGCCTCACAATGATCGCGGCCCCGAAGGCGGTCGACCAGGCTGCTTTCCACCCAGCACTGAAACAGCCAATGGTCGGAGGCCTGGACCATGCACCAGATGGCCGCGCCGCGATGGTCGAGGGTCAAGCTCCAGCCATAATCCTCCCACGCGGCAACGCTTTCGTGCACCGCGAAGCCCGCCTGGCGCAGCTGCCGCTCGATCGTGCACATTATCGCGCGCCCGGCGCCGAGCTCGTCGCGCTCTTCGCCCGGCCACATCGCGAGTTCGACGAACATGCGCGCCATTGATCCCCCTTTGCCCCGCGGGAGGGTCTGCAGCGCCGTACCTTTCTGGAAACTGACCGCCATCCAAGTTGACGCGAAACGCCGCGCGGCATAGCGCTTCACGCGCGAGAAGGAGCTTTGCAGCAATGACCTATGTCGTCACCGACGCCTGCATCCGGTGCAAATATATGGATTGCGTCGAAGTGTGCCCGGTCGACTGCTTCTACGAGGGCGAGGTGATGCTCGCGATCAACCCCAACGAATGTATCGATTGCGGGGTGTGCGAGCCCGAATGCCCGGCCGAGGCGATCCTGCCCGATACCGAAAGCGGGCTCGAAAAATGGCTCGAGGTCAACGCCAATTTCTCCGCCTCCTGGCCCAACGTCACCCGCAACAACGGCCAGACCCCGCCCGACGCCGACGAGTATAAGGGCCAAGAGGGCAAATTCGACAAATATTTCAAACCCGAACCGGGCAAGGGCGACTGAGACTGACGCTGGCGTCGTGCGCTAGCTTCGTCTGACCAGTTGTTCGACGATCCGCTCCGCCGCCTCGTCGGCGGTCATCGCGGTGGTGTCGATGCGCATTTCGGGATTTTCCGGCGCCTCATAGGGGCTGTCGATGCCGGTGAAGTTGGGGAGGTCGCCGGCGCGAGCCTTGGCGTAGAGGCCTTTCACGTCGCGCTTCTCGGCTTCGGACAGCGGCGTATCGACGAAAATCTCGATGAACTCGCCCTCGGGCAGCATCGCCCGCACCATCTCGCGCTCGGCGCGGAACGGCGAGATGAAGGCGGTGAGGACGATCAGGCCGGAATCGGCCATCAGCCGCGCGACCTCGCCGACTCGGCGGATATTCTCGATCCGGTCGGCCTCGGTGAAGCCCAGATCCTTGTTGAGCCCGTGGCGGACGTTGTCGCCGTCGAGCAGGAAGGTGTGGCGGCCACGCGCGGCCAGCTTCTTCTCGACCAGATTGGCGATGGTCGATTTGCCCGCGCCCGACAGACCGGTGAACCACAGCACCGCGGGCTTCTGCCCCTTGAGCGCGCTATGCGTCTCGCGACTGACGTCGAGGTGCTGGCGATGGATATTTTCGGCCCGGCGAAGCGCGAAATGGAGCATTCCGCAGCCGACCGTGGCGTTGCTCAATTTGTCGATCAGGATGAACCCGCCGAGCGCGCGGTTGGGGCTCGATCCCTCGACCGCATAGGGCTCGAACACGATCTCGCGGTCGGTCGACAGTTCGGCGATGCCGATCGCGTTCAGGGCCAGGGTCGGCGCCGCGAGATGCTCGAGCGTGTTGACGTTGACCTCATATTTGGGGTGCTGGATGGTCGCGGTCACGGTCTGCGTGCCGAGCTTTAGCCAATAGCCGCGGCCGGGGATGAGCTCGTCCTCGGCCATCCACACGATTGTCGCTTCGAACTGGTCCGCGGCTTCCGGCGGGTCGCCTGCGGCCGCGATCACGTCGCCGCGCGAACAGTCGATCTCGTCGGCGAAGGTCAACGTCACCGATTGCCCCGCCACCGCCTGGTCGATGTCGCCGGCGCCGTCGACGATCCGCGCGACGCTCGTCACCCGGCCTGAAGGCAGCACCCGGACCTCGCTCCCGACCCCGATGCTGCCGCTGGCGACCTGGCCGGAAAAGCCGCGGAAGGACTGGTTGGGGCGATTGACCCATTGGACCGGCAGCCGGAACGGCTTGGCGCCTTCGGAATCCATGTCGACCGGGACGGTGTCGAGATGCTCGATCAGGCTTGGGCCGCTGTACCAGGGCGTCGCGTCGCTCGGCCCCATGATATTGTCGCCGCCCAGCCCCGAGACGGGGATCGCGATCCAGTCGCGCACCCCGATCTCGTCGGCGAAGGCGCGATAGTCGGCGCAAATGCCCTCGAAGGCGGTTTGATCATAGTCTACCAGGTCCATCTTGTTGACCGCGAGCACGAAGCGGCGGATGCCGACCAGCTGCGCCAGATAGGAGTGGCGGCGCGTCTGGGTCAGCACGCCCTTGCGCGCATCGACGAGCAGGATCGCGAGGTCCGCGGTCGAGGCGCCGGTGACCATGTTGCGGGTATATTGTTCGTGGCCGGGCGTATCCGCGACGATGAACTTGCGCCGCGCAGATGAGAAGAAGCGATAGGCGACGTCGATCGTGATGCCCTGCTCGCGCTCCGCCGAAAGCCCGTCGACGAGCAAAGCGAAATCGATCTGCTGCCCCTGTGTCCCGTGGCGCTTGCTGTCGCTTTCGAGCGCGTCGAGCTGGTCGTCGAAAATCTGTTTGCTCTCGTACAGCAGCCGCCCGATCAGCGTCGACTTGCCGTCGTCGACGCTGCCGCAGGTGATGAAGCGCAGAAGCTCCTTCTCCTCCTGCTGCTTGAGCCACGCGCGGACGTCGCTGCGGATCAGTTCGTGATCGGATTCGAGGGTCAGGGACATCTAGAAATATCCCTCCTGCTTCTTCTTCTCCATGCTCCCGCTGCCGGCATCGCGGTCGATCGCCCGCCCCTGCCGCTCGCTGGTCTTGGTCAGAAGCATCTCCGCGACGATCTCTTCGACGGTGGACGCCGAACTCTCGACCGCGCCCGACAAGGGGTAGCAACCGAGCGTGCGGAACCGCACCGTTCGCGGCTCGGGGCGCTCGCCGCCGAGCGGGAAACGGTCGTCGTCGACCATCAGGATGAGGCCGTCGCGGATCACCGTCGGCCGTTCCGCGGCAAAATAAAGCGGGACGATCTCGATCCCCTCGCGCAAAATATATTGCCACACGTCGAGCTCGGTCCAGTTGGACAGAGGAAACACCCGGATGCTCTCGCCCTTGGCTTTGCGGACGTTGTAGAGCGCCCACAATTCGGGCCGCTGGCGCTTGGGATCCCAGCGATGATTTTTGTCGCGGAAGCTGAACACACGCTCCTTGGCGCGGCTCTTCTCCTCATCGCGGCGCGCCCCGCCGAACGCCGCGTCGAAGCCGTGCAGGTCGAGCGCCTGCTTGAGCCCCTCGGTCTTCCACATGTCGGTATGCAGCGGCCCGTGGTCGAACGGGTTGATACCCTGCGCGACCGCCTCGGGATTCTTGTGAACGAGCAGATCGATGCCGTCGTCCGCCGCGACCTTGTCGCGGAGCGCGTACATGTCGCGAAACTTCCACGTCGTGTCGACATGGAGCAGCGGGAACGGCAAAGCGCCGGGGAAGAACGCCTTGCGCGCAAGGTGCAGCATGACCGCCGAATCCTTGCCGATCGAATAGAGCATGACCGGGCGCTCGGCCTCGGCTGCGGTCTCCCGCAGGATCTGGATGGACTCGGCCTCGAGCCGGTCGAGATGCGTCAGTGCGCGCACACGCCTACCATCATGCTGATGCCGCGGCCGGGCGGGGAGCGGTCCCAGCGCGGTCCGTCGGACATTGGTTCAAGCGCTTTCCTTGACCTTCGCCTTGGCCTTGGGCTTGGCCTTGGCCTTGGCCGGCTCTTCACCGGGCCGCTCCTCGATCGCATCGACCAGTGCCTGCAGGCCGTTGCCATATTTGGCCCAGCGCTTGACCGAGGTCGCATAGATCGGCTTGCGCACCTGGGCGACGCTGGCGGTCTTCACCGGACGGTCGGACTTGTGGAATTCGAGGCATTTGTCGTTCCACGGCAGGTCCAGGAACTTGATCAGCCGTTTCGCTTCCTTCTCGGTGTCCGCGACCACATCTTCATAGTGAACGGTGGTCATGAAGCCTGCGGGCAGGACTTCGGTCCAATGCTCCATCAGCTGCCGGTACTTGCCGTAATAATGGCCCAGCTCGGTCAGATCATAACTGTGCGGCATGTCGTCCTTGAACAGCTTGGTGAAGCCGCTCAGGCAGGTGTCGACCGGGTCGCGCATGGTGTTGATGATCTTGGCCTTGGGGAACAGCAGATTGATCAGCCCGAGGAAGAAGAAATTGGTCAGCAATTTGTCGGTGATCTTGGGCGCGTCGCCGGCACCCTTGGCGATCGCCGACTGATAGTTTTTGGCGATGATATCCATCTGCGCCGGGGTGATCTTGCTCGCCAATTCCGGATATTTGGGAAGCGAGGGGAAGCGGTCGCGAAGCTGGCCCAGCGCGCGGCTGAGATATTTGACTTCGCCCGCGCCAAAGACGCCGGGGTGGCTCGAGAGGATCTGTTCGACCAAAGTCGAGCCCGAACGAGGCATTCCGACGATGAACACGAAACGCTCGTCGTCGAGGCCCTTGAAGCGGCGGTCTTCGAACGCCTCCTTGGGGAACGCCTCGCGGATCGAATCGAAGAAGCCGAAGGTGTCGCTCTCTTTATATTCGAGCTGCGCGCGCTTCATCTTGCCGCCCTGAACATAATGTTCGAGCGCCTTCTCGTGCTGGCCGCGGTCATCGAGCGCCTTGGCGTAGGCGTAATGGAGCGGGAGCAGTTGGTCGGAATTCGGGTTCTTCGCGGATTCGAAAATCGCCTCGATGCGATTGTAGAGCTCGGCTCCGACCCCTTCGGAAAAGTCGACCAGATCGTTGAGATTGGCATAAGCGCCATACATTGAATCGTTGAGCTTGAGCGCTTTCAGGATGTTCTCGCGAGCCTCGTCGAGGCGGCCGACCGACTTCAGCGCAACGCCGTAGAAATTGAGCGCCTCGGGGCTGTTCGGCATCTTCTTGAGGGCCTTGTCGAGAACCTCGATCGCCTCGTCGTAGCGGTCGGTCTCGTGGAGCACCTGGCCCAGCACGACCAGCCCATCGACATTCTCGGGCTCCTGCCTGAGTGCGAGCCGGATCGCCTGCTCCGCCGCCTGCACCGCCGAGCGGCGGAGCTGGATCTTGCCGGTCAGGATCAGCGAGATGACATTGGTCGGGGCGAACTTGAGGACTTCGCCAAGCACCCGCAGCGCCTCGATCTCGTTCTTCTTCCCCGCGAGAAGCAGCGCCAGATTGTTGTGCGCCTCGACATATTTGGGGTTCTGCTGGATCGCCTTGCGCATCGCATGCTCGGCTTCGTCGAGCTTCTTGTCCTGCTGCAGCAATGTTCCGAGATTGTTGTACGCCTCGGGATATTGGGCGCGATGGGTCAGCGCGTCCTGGTAAGCGTGCATGGCGCCGTCGATGTCGCCGGTGAGGCGCAAGGCATTGCCCAGATTGTTGTGCGCTTCGGCCATTTCGGGCCGCGCTTCGAGCGCCTGGCGGTAAAAACCGACCGCGTCCTTGAAGCGCTTTTTCTCGTAACTGATGATCCCGAGGTTGTTGAGCGCCTGCGCATTGCCCGGATCGAGACGGATCGCTTCCTTGAGCGGCTTTTCGGCCTGGTCGAGCTTGCCCGACTGGCGCAACACCTCGCCCAGGTTGGCGTGGTAGCTCGGCGCCTTGGGATTGATCTTGATCGCGCGCTCGACTTCTTCCTGGGCTTCGTCCTTGCGCCCGAGGGCGAGCAGCGAAACGCCGCGGATATTATGCGCGTCGGCGTTGGCCGGGCGTGCTTGGATAACCTGTCGGCAGACCCTCTCCGCCTGAACGAAATTGCCGCGGCCGTAGAGCTTGCCAGCCATCTCGATCGCTTTTTCGGGCGTGACGTTGACCCGGCCCTGCTGGGCCATGGCGATGGCGGCGTCGGTATCCTCGGTGCGCTGCTTGGGGCCGCGGCCCTGCCCTTGGCCCTGCTGGCCAGCCTGGGCGCCCTGGCCTTGACCTTGGCGCTGCTGTCCGCCCTGTGCGCGCCGGCCTTGGCCCTGACGCTGACCTTGGCCCTGACCTTGGCGCTGACCTTGCCCGGTTCCCCGGCGCTGGCCCGGTTGGCCTTGCCCCTGGCGTCGGGCCTGACCTTGCGGCTGATTGCGGCCCTGAGCGGCGCGGCCCGGAGCTGCGCTCCGCGGCTGGGGGGCGCTCGCGACGGGAGTGTCGGCGGGGGCGGCCGCGGGGATGTCGGCGGGAGCGCTGACGGCCTGGTCGGCCGGTTGCGATTCGGATGCTTTGCCCTTGGGCTTGGCGGTGGTGGTGGTGCGGTTCTTGGCGTTGGTCATGGTGGGTCTTTTAGTGGGAATGCAAGGAAAATAAAGGGTTAGGCTCGGCGTTCAGGCCTGGGCCCTGAAATGAAGAAAAGAGGGCACGTCGACCCTCTTCTCCACGCAATCAGATTGCTTGAGCCGTTGGGGCGGATCCTTTCGGACCCGCCCCTTGGGTTCTTAGTTGCCACGCTCCGGAGCCGGCGGCGGCGGCGGCGGCGGCGGCGGCGGAGCCGGGCAGGTTTCAGTTGCCAGGATCACCGACCCATCCGGGCAGGTCTGAGTCGCCGGCGGCGGAGGCGGCGGTGCGATCACCGGCGGCGGAGGCGGAGGAGCCGCCCGGCCACCCAGCGGCAGCACGAAC
>JANNDN010000343.1:0-5128 GCA_031387795.1 Sphingomonas sp. | reverse complement strand
GGGCCTGTTCGGGAGGGTGTGGTCGGTCCACCCGGTCGCCGACCGCGCCGGATCGGACCATGGCAAGATCGGGATCGCCACCATCGGCCGCGGGCATGGCGTGATCGAAGGGCAGTCGGCGCTGTGCGGATTGCCGCGCTGGCTCGCCCCGCTCGATCTGATCGCTTCGCAATATGCGCTGTACCGGTTGCTGGTGCGGCTGGTCCGGCGCGAGCAGCTGGCGGTGGTGGCCGCGGTCGACCCGTTCCTGTCGGGGCTGCTCGGCCTTGCGGTGGCGCGGGCGACCAAGCGTCCGCTATTGCTGCGGATCAGTGGCAACCATGACGACATCTTCCGCGACGCCGGCGCATTGGCGATGCCGCGGCTGTTCCCGACCTATGGAATTCAGCGCGCAGTCGCCCGCTTCGTCCTCAAACGCGCCGATCTGGCCAGCGCGATCAACGAGGACAACCGCGGTTACGCCCTGGCCAACGGCGCGCGCGCTGCGGTGATCATTCCGATTTCGGGCAATATCGAGCGCGTCCACCTGCGCGATCCCGCCGGGCGGACGGGTGGCGAAACGCTGCGGCAAGCGCTCGATCTGCCCGGCGATCGTCGCATCCTGCTCTATTTTGGGCGGCTGATCGACCTCAAGCACCCCGACGACGCGCTCCGCGCGATGGCGCAGGCGATCGGGCGAGTCCCGGGTACGATCGGCGTGATTGCCGGCGAAGGCACAATGGAGCTCGCGCTGAAAGAGCTCGCGCGCGAGCTTGGCGTGGCCGAATCGATCCGCTTTCCCGGCCTCCTCGACCAGGATCAGCTCAGCCTGTTGGTCCCCGATGCAATCGTCCTGGCCCCCAGCGCCGGGCAGATGGCGATCCTCGAAGCGGCGCTCGGCGGTGCCGCGATCGTCGCTTACGACTGCGACTTCCAGTCCGAATTCATGGCGGACAGTAAGAATGGTTTCCTCGTCGCGCGGCGCGACTGGCGGGGGATGGGTGAGCGCGCGGCGGCGCTGCTCGACGACCCCGCGCTCGCGGCTCGTATCGGAGCGAATGCCCGCGCCGGCGCGCTCGACCATATGGCTCCGGAGCGGGTCAAGGCGGCGGAGTGGGCGGCGTTCGCGCGGCTGTTGCCCGAGATGGCTGCGTCGCTTTCCACTGCACCGGCCGTCGGCTAGGCAGCCCGATCTATGAACGCCAACGCGCCTGCGGCGCCCTCGCTCATCGCGAATGCCCGGCGGATCCTGGCCGCGGCCACCCCGCGCCGCCGCGCCCAGCTCGCGGCGACGATCGCGCTCACTTTCCTCGGCGCCCTCGCGGAGCTGTTGACGGTCGGCGCTGTGGTCCCGCTGCTGGCGATCGCGGCCCAATCCTCGACCGGGCTCACCGTGCCAATCGTCAGCGGGGCGATCGACTCGATCTCGGACCGGTTCGGGGTCTCGCCGCTCGAGGCGTCGGCGCTCGTGCTGTGCGCCGCGGCACTGGCGGCGATGGCCATCCGCCTGACCCTCGTCTGGATGTCGGGCCGGTTCGTCTATGGCCTGATGCACGACGTCGTGATGCGCTTTTACGGCCGCGCGGTGCGGCAGCCTTATCTGTCCTACGTTCGCCAGAATTCCTCGGTCATGCTCGCCGGTCTCGACAAGATCTGGGACCTTTGCTTCGGGGTGGTGTCGCCGCTCGTGCTCGCGTTCAGCTCGGCGTTCATTGCACTGTGCCTGATCGGCCTGTTGTTCTGGCTCGACGCTGGCACGGCGCTGGTCGCGTGCCTCTCGCTCGGGGTGATTTACGGCGGGCTGATGCTGCTGACCAAGGGTCGGCTGGGGCCCTTGTCGGCGCGCATCGCGGTTGCCCGCAACGACCGCATCCGCCTCCTCCAGGAAAGCCTCGGCGGGCTCCGCGACATCCTCCTCGACCAGTCGCAGGAACTGTTCGAGCGCGAGATGCGGCACGCCGACGATCAGTTGCGCAAGGATCTGACCGCCGCCAATTTGCTCCAGCTCGCCCCGCGCCCGGTGGTCGAGGGTGCCGCCGTGGTCCTGATCGCGGTCCTTGCCTTGTGGGTCGGAAGCGGCCCCGGCGGGCTGATCGACGCGCTGCCCAAGCTCGGCGCGATCGCCATCGGCGCGCAACGCCTGCTGCCCCCGATCCAGGCGGTCTATTTCGGCTGGACCGCTTATTCGATCTATTCGCACAGCATCACCGATGTCGCCGATCTGCTCGACCTGCCGGTCGAAGCGCTCCCCGCGGGCGCCGCCTCCGCCACCCTCCCGTTCGAGCACGATATCGCCCTCGATAAGGTCGACTTCGGCTATCACGGAACAGCGAAAGCTCTGCACGGTGTCGACCTCACCATCCGCCGCGGCGAAACCATCGGCATCATCGGAAAGACCGGCAGCGGCAAGAGCACATTGGTCGACTTGCTGATGGGCCTGATCCCGCCGACCTCGGGAACGCTGAGCGTCGACGGGCTCGCGGTCACCGACGATCGTCAGGCGGCGTGGCGGGGGAATATCGCGCATGTCCCGCAAGCGATCTTCCTCAGCGATTCGACGATCGCGCAGAACATTGCGTTCGGGCTCGCGGACCTCGACCTCGCCCGAGTTCGCTCCGCCGCCGCCAAGGCCGGGCTTGCCGAATTCATCGACACGTTGCCGGAAGGCTATGCCACGCGGGTCGGGGAGCGCGGGGTGCGGCTGTCGGGCGGGCAGCGCCAGCGCATCGGGATCGCCCGCGCCGTCTATCGCGAGGCCCGCCTGCTGATCCTCGACGAAGCGACCAGCGCGCTCGATCTGGAGACCGAAGAAGCCGTGATGCATTCGGTGATGAGCCTCGACCCCGCGCTGACCATCATCCTGGTCACGCACCGTCTCACCACTATCGCCCACTGCGACCGCGTCTATCGCCTCGCCGACGGACGCATCGCCGAGCACGGCCCGCCCGGCCAGTTCATCGGCGCCAGGAAAGCGAAACGGGGGCGCGCTTCGTGAGCCAGGGATCGCGAAGTCCCGCAGCCTTCGATGTTTCGGTCGTCATCCCCTTGTTCAACAAGGCCAGCTATATCGCGGACACGCTTCGCTCGGTGATCGGCCAGTCGCTGCTCCCACGCGAAATCCTGGTCATCGATGACGGCTCGAGCGACGACAGCGCGGCGATCGTCCGCTCGCTCGCCGATCCGCTGGTACGGCTGATCGAGCAGGGCAATGCCGGCCCGGGCCCGGCGCGCAACCGCGGCATCGCGGACGCGAAGGGTGAGTGGATCGCGTTCCTCGATGCCGACGATCTGTGGCTCCCCGATCATCTGGCCGAGCTGGCGCTGTTGACCGCGCGCGATCCCGCGGTGGCGTTTTTGGCGACGAGCTATCGGGAAGTCGGCGAGCATAGTGCGGCATCCAGCCCGCCGGACCTGGCCGCGGTAGGGCCGCGGGACTTCTTCGCCTTGCCGGTCGACGGCCGCAACATTTGCTCGTCCAGCCTGGCCGTCCGGACCGAGATCCTCCGTGCATCGGGCGGGTTCGGAGCGGCCATGCCGGGTGAGGATGTCGACCTCTGGATTCGCCTTGGCCTCGACCATCCGGTGCTGGTCTCGCCGCGAGTCACCGTGCTTTACCGGCGCGAGACCGGCGGACTGACCGATCTTCATTTCGCGGGCAGGAAAGCCGCCACGCCGGTCTTCATGGAAAATCTCGATTCTGTGCTGAACGACCAGCGCCACCGCGACCGACACGCCCTCATCGGCGCCTACCGCGACCGCTGGCATCGCGTACTGGCGCGGCAGGCACTCGCGTTCGGCGATGTCGCGACCGCGCGGCGGCATCTGGCGCAAGCGGCACCGTCGGCCCGCGAAGACTGGGTGCTGAGGGCCTTGGCCTTATTCCCCGCGCCGCTGGTGCGGGCCGCGTCGGCGATCCGCTCCGCAATCAAGTCGAGGCGGTTGACCTGAGCCCAAATTGCGCGGCGCTTTCGTCCGACGGGAACGCGAGAATGGTTTCGTAAAACCTTGGCTCGGGCTCCTCGAATTTCAGCAGCCGGGTCGCGGCGCCATCACGCAGGACCGAGCCAAGTTTCGCCATCCCCGTCCCCGCTATTCCGGCCAGTTCGGCAAAGCGGTAGCCGGGCAGGCACTCGGCAATTTCGTGCCATCCGCCGAGGTCGGGGCGGCTCCCGAAATGCTCGAAGACGACGATCGGGCGATGCTTGGCAATGGTGCCGCGAAGGCCGCGAAAGACGAACGGTTCGAAGCCTTCGACATCGACTTTGAGCAGCGCAATCGGCCCGCAATCGCGCAGCACTTCGTCCCCGACCCGGATCGGCAAGGTATCGCTGACCGGAAAGTCGGCATCGACGAACGTGCCGCCCACGGCGTATCCAGCGGTGTAGTGATGAAAGGGGAGCGTTCCTTCGGTTTCACCAAGGCCGACGGCATGAACGACGATATTGGACGCCCCGCTGAGCGCGATATTCTCCCGCAACCGCGCCACGATCGGCGGGTTCGGCTCGAAGCAGATCACCTGGTCGAAATTGTCGGCGAGATAAAGCGCGTGATTGCCGATGTTCGCCCCGACGTCGACGAAAATGCCGCCGCGGACCTGCCGCGCGATCAACTCCAAGAGGCGATATTCATAGGCGCCGTGAACGAATATCTCCCCGTCCACATATTCGTTCGGAAACAATCGAAAAGCACGATTTTGCGCGGGCCGATGGACGAACGGAGCGGTTTTGCGCCGCCACAGCCAATGGCGGAAAGGAACCACCAGCTTCTGCCGAAGGCCGTAAAGAAAGCTGTTCACAGGTCCGTCCGCTTCTTGGTTGGTCGAAGGGCTTTGGGTTCACCGGGAGCTCCGCTGACAACGCGTCCTTGCACTGATGCCCGTTACCACTCAAGGGCACCGCTGATAGGCTTTGGTAGAGCGAGGTTTCTATGTTTCGGGCGGGCCGCATTCACGGAGTGGGCGCCACGGGGCTGAAATATCTGCTTGGTTGCGCTCAAATGCGGTTCTTGCTCTTTCTCCTAGCTTTCGCAGCGGTCCTCGGTGCCGCTTATGTCGTCTGGTTTCCATCGAGCCTTGCGCCAGCTCCGATCACTTTCGCCGCTGTGCCTCTGGTGGTCGCGGTACTATCCGTCTTCGTCAGTCGCAAGGTCT
>JANNDN010000334.1:0-5836 GCA_031387795.1 Sphingomonas sp. | reverse complement strand
ATGCCGCCGGCGGGGGGCAATGCCGAAGCAGCGTGGGCGGCGCTGCGCGAGGAAGCGGCCCGCTGCACTCGCTGCGACCTCTACAAATGCGCGACACAGACGGTGTTCGGCGAAGGCCCGCTCGACGCCCGCATTCTGTTCGTCGGCGAGCAGCCGGGGGATCAGGAGGATCTGGCCGGACGGCCCTTCGTCGGGCCCGCCGGCCAGATCTTCGACGCCGCGCTCGAGGAGGCCGGGATCGATCGCGCGGAGACCTACGTCACCAACGCGGTCAAGCATTTCAAATTCGTCCCGCGCGGCAAAAGGCGGATCCACCAGACCCCGGGGCAGGATGAAATCAGCGCCTGCCGCTGGTGGGTCGAGCAGGAACGGGACCTCATCCGCCCGCCGCTGACCGTCGCGCTCGGTGGCACCGCGGCGCGGAGCCTGTTCGGAAAGGTCATGGCGATCGGCAAGAACCGCGGGGTCCCGCATCGGCTCCCCGACGGGGACGAGGCCTGGATCACTGTCCACCCGAGCTTCCTGCTGCGGCTCCCCGACGAGGAGGCGCGGCGGAGCGAACGGGTCAAATTCGTCGACGACCTCAAACGTATCCGCGACCGCGCGGCCGAACTCGTCCGTTAAAACCTGTAGCCGACCGTCCCCTTGATCGTGCGCGGAGCTCCCGGCGCGATATTGTTGTCGTTGTGCGCGGTCGGGAAATAATGCGCGCCAAGGATATTCTCGAGATTGACCTGCGCCTCCATCCCGTTGGGCAATTTGTAGAACAAGGCCCCGTCGATGCGGGTGTAGGCTGGGAGCTTCACGCTATTGCTGATCGACGCGAACGAACTCGACCGCGCGATCACGCCAAGGCCGGCACCGATGCTCTTGGCGAAGTCGTAGCGGGTCCACAGCGACAGGCTGTGTCGCGGCACCAGCGGCACCGCGCAATCGCCGCTCGGGCAGGCGGTGGTGGCCTTGGTCACTTTGGCCTTCTGCAGCGCATAGCCCGCGGAGATCTGCCAGCGGTCGGTGACGCTGCGCTCTAGCCCAAGCTCGATCCCGCGGCTGCGCTGAGCGCCAGACAGCAGGAACCGGGTTGGATCGGCCGGGTCGACGACGCGGGTGTTGATGCGGTCGAGCTGGTAGAGCGCGGCGGTTGCGAGCAAACCCTCGACCGGCTCCCATTTCGCGCCCACCTCGACATTGTCGAAGCGCTCGGGCTTGAGCCTCTCGGTGTTGGCGGCGAGCGAATTGAACTGGTCGCCCGACTGCGGGAGGTAGGAGCGGCTGTAGCTCGCATAGAGACTGAGGCGGTCGCGCGGTTTCACCACCACCCCGAGCCGCGGCGACCACAGATTGTCCGTCCGCGAGAAGCTCTGGCCGGTGACGCGGTTCTTCACGGCCATCTCGAAACGGTCGAAACGCACGCCCGCGACGATTTCGAGCCAGTCGGCGGGGCGGATCTGGTCCTGCGCGTAGATGGCCGCGACCGACGCCTTGATGCCGTTGTTGGCGCCATTGTCGAGGAAGCGGATCGCGGGCACGTCGATCGTCGGATCGGACAGCGGAACGTCGATGAAGGTCGGGCTTGTGCCGGTCACGGCGAAGACCCCGTTGCGGCGCTGGTTGTGGCCGGTCTGGCGGCCGAGCTCGAACCCCGCGAGCAGGGTCTGGTCGAGGCCGCCGAGGCGATTGTCCCACACCAGATCGGTCTGCGAGAACAGGTTCCTGCGCCTGGTGGTTTCGTTGTAGGCGGACAGGCGCACGGTGTCGCCTTGCGGCCCCGCGCCGTCGCGATCGGTCACCGCGCCGCTAGGATAGATGTTCTGATAGAATTTGTCGTAGTCGCCGAAGAGGGTGCGGTTGCGCAAGGTGAGGCCGTCGGTGAATTGGTGTTCGAGGGCGAAGCTGGCGAGGTTAACGTCGGCCCTGGCGAAGCTTTTCTTTGGATCGCCGAAGAAGGTCCGGTTGAACCTCTTGAGCGGCCGGCCGGCGAGCGAGGGGACACCGCGGTCGGTGGTGCGGCGGTCGTGGAAATATTCGTAACCGAAGTCGATCCGTGTGTCGGGCCCGGCCGCGATGCCGACGGTCGGATTGATGCCGTAGCGCTCGAGATCGACATGGCGGCGGAAGCTGTCGCCGTCTTCGTAGAGCGCGTTGACGCGCACCCCGACGGAGCCGGCTAATGGCTGGTCGAGGTCGATGGCGGCGCGGATGCTGCCGAAGCTGTCGGTCGAGAGCAGACCCTCGCGGTAGCGGCCGAGGCTGGAGCGTTTGATCACGCGATTGACGATTCCACCGCCGCCGCCGCGGCCGAAGATCATCGCATTGGGGCCTTTCAGCACCTCGACCCGCTCGACATTGTAGAAATCGCGGAAATATTGCGCGTCGTCGCGGATGCCGTCGACGAACAGATCCGCGGTGCTGTTGTTGCCGCGCAGGGTGAACTGGTCGCGGTTGGCCTCGCCCGTTCCCGGGGTCGCTCCGGGGACGAAGTAAAGCAATTCGGCGACCGAGCGCAGCGCCTGATCCTCGACCTGCTTTTCGGAAATCACCGTCAGCGCCTGGGGAATGTCGATGACCGGCGTGTCGGTCTTGGTCGCGCTGCGGGTGCGGCGCGCGCCATAGACGTCGCGCTGGCCGGTGACGACGATCGGACCGGCGGCGGCAATCTCGACGCCGTCGATCGAAGATGATGCGGCCGGCTCGACCGGCTGGCTTGGCGTTTCAGCAACGCTCGCCGAGGCGAGCCCGGCGAGGGTCGCTGCGATCAGAATATGGTTGGTCCCACTCATGAGGAGAGGGCCTAGTCATATTGATAATCATTCGCAATAGCAAAGTTGATCATTCCGCAGCGAGCATGGTCTCCGCGCTGCCGAGATCAACCGACACCAGCCGGCTGACTCCCTGCTCGATCATGGTCACGCCATAGAGGCGGTGCATCCGGCTCATGGTCACCGCATTGTGGGTGACGATGAGATAGCGCGTGTCGGTTTCGCCGGTCATCCGGTCGAGTAGGTCGCAGAAGCGCTCGACATTGGCGTCGTCGAGCGGCGCATCGACCTCGTCGAGGACGCAGATCGGCGCCGGGTTGGTGAGGAAGATGGCGAAGATCAGCGCGACCGCGGTCAGCGCCTGCTCCCCGCCCGAGAGCAGAGTCAAAGCACTCAGCCTTTTGCCCGGCGGCTGGGCCATGATTTCCAGCCCCGCCTCCAACGGGTCGTCGCTCTCGATCAGCTCGAGGTGTGCCTGACCCCCGCTGAACAGGGTCGTAAACAGGCGCCGGAAATGCGCGTCGACCTGTTCGAACGCGGCGAGCAGCCGAACCCGGCCCTCGCGGTTCAGATTGCCGATCGAGCCGCGCAGGCGGTGAATCGCCTGGGTCAGCTCCTCGGCTTCCACGCTGCCCTTGGACCGCGCCTCGTCGAGTTCGGCGAGCTCGGTCTCGGCGACCAGATTGACCGGGCCAATCCGCTCGCGCTCGGCGGTCAAGCGCTCGAGCTTGCCGGCCTCGGCGTCGGCTTCGCGCTGTTCCTCCGCCGCGAACCCCAGCGCCTCGGGAAGCCGCCCGGGGAGACATTCGAAGCGCTCGACCGACCGCGCGGCGAGTTCGGCGCTGCGGGCCTGCTCGGCCTCGGCGCGGGTCGCGGCCGCCGCCCGACGTTCGCGCGAATCGGCGGATTGCGCATTCGCCTGGGTCACTTTCGCGGCTGCGGCGATGACCGCTTGCTCGGCCTCGCCCTCCGCCGCGGTCGCTTCGGCGAGCCTCAACCGGGCCTCGTCATTGGCGCGCTCGGCCTCGGCAATTTCGAGATCGAGCGTCGCCGGTTCGGCCTCGAGCGCCCGTCGCTCCTCGGCCTGCGTGGTCCGCCGCTCGAGCGCCTGGCCAAGCCGCTGCTCGGCGTCCGCGCGCCGCCGCGACCAGTCCGCCTGCTCGGTCGCGGCGGCGGCGGAGCGCTCGCGGTCGGACGCCATCTCGCGCGCCCGGGTCGAGGCCTCGGCACGCTTGTCGGCGACCGCTGCGCCGTGGCCCCGAGCATTCTCCCGCGCAGTCTCGACATCGGCCTCGAGCGCCGCCGGGTCGGGCAATGCCGCGAGCGCTTGCTCCGCCCCCGAACGCGCCTCCGCCGACGCCTCGACGACTGGGCGAAGATCCTCAAGCCTTTGCGCGAAGCCCGAGCGCTGCGCCGCGATGCGCTCGATCGCCGCGCTGGCGACGTCGATGGCGCGGGTCGCTTCGCGCAGGTCGCGCTCGGCCGCCAATGCCGTCCGCCGCGCATCCTCGGCTTCGCCGCGATGCCGCTCCATCGCCTCCAGCGCCGAGTCGCGCTCGGCGCGTGCTTCGGTTGCGGCGGTTTCGAGCCCCGGAAGCGCCGCCGCCAGTTCCGCCAGCCGGTTGGCGCGGATCAGCCGTTCGGCCGCCGCGGCGCCGCTCGAGGTGGCGACGAAGCCGTCCCAGCGGCGCAGCTTTCCGTCGCGGGTAACGAGCCGCTGGCCGACCGCGAGCAGCTCGCCGAGATCCTCTTCGGCGACCGCGACCTGGAGCAGGCGGCGACGGAGTTCGGCCGGAGCGCGGACATGGTCGGCGAGGCATTCGAGACCCTGGGGCAGGGCCGGGTCGTTGGGGCTTATGTCGCTACCCTGCCAGCGGCGGGGCGCGGTGCCGCCGACCGCCGCGTCGCTGTCCTCGCCCAGAGCGGCAGCGAGCGCGCGCTCGTACCCCGGTTCGGCGGCGAGCGCGGCGATGACCGTCGAAGAGCCCTGCTCGAGCGCATTGGCCAGCGCGCCATGTTCCGACTTGGCGGCGGAGAATTCCGCGCGCGCTCCCGCCAGCCGGCTCTCGGCCTGGTCGCGCAATTCGGCCGCGGCGGAACGGGCTTCGTCGGATCGTTCGCGGCGCTCCTCCGCCTCGGCCATGGCGCGGGTCGACCGCTCGCTATTTGCCTCGGCGTCGGTTTTGGCGACTTGCGCCTCGCCGCCGTCGCCGAGCGCCTGAACCTGGGCCTCGATTCTCATTCGTTCGGCGCCGCTGCGCTCCTCATGTGCGCGCGCCGCATCGAGCGCCGCCTCGGCGATCCGCCGTTCGGCGCGCATCGCCGCCTGGCGCGCGAGCAAGTCGGCGAGCGCGGCCTCGGCGTCGCGCGACCGCGTCTCCAATGCGGTCAGCTCGCTCGCAATCAAGGCCGAGCGCGACTCGGCGTCTTCGAGCCGCCGGGCGATCGCCGAGCGCTCTTCCTGAAGCCGCTCGAACGCTTGCCCCGCATCGCGCTTGAGCGCTTCTTCGCGCTCGATGTCCGCGGCGAGCGCGGCATCGGTCCGGTCGAGTTCGGCGAGGCGGCGGCCGACCGTGTCGCGGCGGGCGCGGGCGGTGGCGAGACGCCCCGCGAGTGCGTGGCCCTCCTCCCTGACCGCCTCCAGTGCCGCTCTTTTTTCGGCCAGCACGCGGCCGGCCGCTTCCTGCTGCTCTTGCGCCTCGGCGATGGTGCGGGCGATGCGCTCGACGTCTTCAGTCGCCTGGCCCGCGTCGGCGCGCGCGGCATCGGCGCTCGCTTCGGCCGCGACCCAGCGCGCATGAAGCAGACGCGCCTCGAGCACCCGGATTTCGCAGCTGAGCTTGCGATAGCGTTCGGCGGCGCGGGCCTGGCGGCGAAGCTGGCTCGCGCGCTGCTCCTGCTCGCCGAGGATTTCGCCCAGGCGCGTCAGATTGGCTTCGGCGGCGCGGAGCTTCTGCTCGGCATCCTTGCGCCGCGCGTGGAGGCCCGAAATGCCCGCCGCTTCCTCGAGCAATAAACGGCGCTCGACCGGCTTGGCGGCGATAACCGCGCCGATCTTGCCCTGGCTGACCAGCGCC
>JANNDN010000328.1:0-5140 GCA_031387795.1 Sphingomonas sp. | reverse complement strand
TGATGTCGCTGAGAACGCGGATCGTATACGGGAATTCTTCCGCACTCGGCAGCATCGGGTGAAGCGCGCGCCAGGCGAGCTTGCCGTGCCCGGTGTCGCGGCGCGACGGGGCGCCGAAGCGACCGACTTCGCCGACCGAATAAGGCGGGAAGTTATAGTGGACCATGAAGCGCGAGAACGAGAGACCCTCGAGTCCGTCGATCATCTGCTCGCTGTCCTTGGTGCCCAGCGTCGTGGTGCAGATCGCCTGCGTCTCGCCGCGGGTGAACAACGCCGAACCGTGGGTGCGGGGCAGGAAGCCGACCATCGCCTCGATCGGGCGGACGGTCTTGGTGTCGCGGCCGTCGATCCGGCGGCCGTCCTTGAGGATGGCGCCGCGAACGACCTCGGCCTCGAGCTTCTTCACCAGCTTCAAGGTGCCGAGGTAAGCGGCGGGATCGGACGTCTCGAGATCGGCGAACGCCTCGCGGGCCTTGTCGCGGACCTGGTTGATCGCGGTCTGCCGCTCCTGCTTGTTGGTCAGCTTGTAGGCGGCGTCGAGATCCTTGCCGATGACGCTCTTGAGCTTGGCCTTGGTGTCGGCCTTGCCCTCGAGGGTGCTGAGCTCCCACGGATCCTTGGCGGCCTTCTCGGCTAATTTGATGATTCCCTCGCAGACCTTCTTCGAGGCGGCATGGGCGAACATCACCGCGCCGAGCATGACGTCTTCCGACAGCTCCTTGGCTTCGGATTCGACCATCATCACCGCGTCGAGCGTGCCGGCGACGACCAGGTCAAGCTCGCCCTCTTCGACTTCGGTCTTGGTCGGGTTGAGGATATATTCGCCGTCCTTGTAGCCGACGCGGGCGCCGCCGATCGGGCCCATGAACGGGACGCCGCTGAGGCACAAAGCCGCCGACGCGGCGCACATGGCGACGACGTCCGGCTCGTTCTCACCGTCGTAGGAAAGGACCTGCGCGATACACAGAATCTCGTTGTAAAAGCCCTCGGGGAAGAGCGGGCGGATCGGGCGGTCGATCAGACGGCTGGTCAGCGTTTCCTTTTCGGTCGCCCCGCGCTCGCGCTTGAAGAATCCGCCGGGAATGCGTCCCGCGGCCGAGAATTTTTCCTGATAGTGGACGGTCAGCGGGAAGAAGTCCTGACCCGGCTTGACGTTTTTGGCGGCGGTGACTGCGCACAGCACCACGGTTTCGCCCATGGTCGCGAGTACCGCGCCATCGGCCTGGCGGGCAACGCGGCCCGTTTCGAGCTTGAGGGTCTTGCCACCAAGATCGATTTCTACAGTTTTGATGTCGAACATTTGATTTCCTTCACCCGGCGGCCGGATGCGGCCGGGACAGCTTGGCGGGAAATCCGTCCCGCCGCGGCTTGGGGCTATTCGTGTCTGGCCCCATCAAAGCCCCCGCCGAATTGCGGAAGGTTCAATATGCGAAGCAGCCCGAAAACGGGCCGCTCCTGAAATGGGTTCGCTTATTTGCGCAGGCCGAGCTTGGCGATGAGGTCGAGGTAGCGCTGCTCGTTCTCGCGGCGGAGGTAATCGAGCAGGCTGCGGCGCTTGTTGACCATCATCAGCAGCCCGCGGCGCGAATGATTGTCCTTCGCGTGGGTCTTGAAATGGTCGGTCAGTGTCAGGATTCGGCTGGTCAGGATCGCGACCTGGACCTCGGGCGACCCGGTGTCGTTTGTCTCGCGGCCATGATCCTTGATGATCTTCGCTTTATTCTCGGCGGTAATCGACATCGTGTCACTCCTGTCTGTCTCAAAGGTTGAACCCGCGCACGACCATGATCGTGGCCCCGTCGCTTCGTGCCAGCGCGACCGGCGTTTCGCCGTCGATCGCAAGCAGCAGCCCCGGGGGCGCGGAAATCCCGAACAGCACCTGCCCATGACGGAGCAGACTGGCCTGTTCGGGGGTGACGGGGAGGGCCGGGATGTCGTCCAGCGCCGCGGTAAGCGGCATGACCGCCCCATCGAGTGAGCGCGCCTTAGCGGCGCTTTCGAGAAAGTCCAGCGAAATCGCGGTTTCCAGCCCGAACGGACCGGCCCTGGTCCGCCGCAACTTGGTGACGTGCCCGACCGTTCCGAGCTCATGCGCGATGTCTCGAGCGAGGCTGCGGATATACGTGCCTTTGGAGACGGTGGCGGAGAGGGTCACCTGATCCGTCTTCTCCGCGGCTCCGCGCCTCCACGTGAATTCCCCTTTTTGTTCACGCGGAGACGCGGAGACGCGGAGGGCGTGAATTGTCACCTCACGCGCTTTCATTTCCAGCGTCTCGCCCGCCCGGGCCCGGGCATAAGCGGGCTTGCCGTCGATCTTGAGCGCCGAATAGGCCGGCGGAACCTGGGCGATCGGGCCGGTGAAGCGCGGCAGGATCGCCTCGACCGCTGTCAGCGACGGCATGACGTCCGAGCGCGCGATGACCGCGCCCTCGGCGTCGAGCGTATCGGTTTCCTCGCCAAAGCGGATGGTGAATTCATAGACTTTGGTCGCGTCGAGCATGCGCCCGGCGAGCTTGGTCGCCTCGCCGAGTGCGATCGGAAGCACGCCCGAAGCCAGCGGGTCGAGGGTCCCGCCATGGCCGACCTTGGTCTTGGGCTCGCCCGCTTCGCGCAGCAGGCGCTTGACCCAGCCGACCGCCTGCGTCGAGCCGAGGCCGACCGGCTTGTCGATGATGATCCAGCCATGAAGCATTGCGAGCGGTCCTTAGCAGGTCCCGCCGTCGGCCGGCACGAAACGCGAGATCCGGACCTCTTCGGCGGGCTTGCCTTGCCATTGCTCCATCATCGGCGTGGTGTCGGCGGGCAGCGTGCAGGTCCGCGCCGGGCTGGCCTTGCCGCCGGCGATCAGCTCGGCCTTGAAGGTGAAGCCCCGGCCGGTCGCGTTGACCGCGGTCAGCATGGTGCCGAGGAACGAGCGCGCGGTCATTTTGATCTCGCCTTTGGCGGGCTTGGCCGCGCTGTCGACGCGGCGCGCCTTGACCGGCTCGCCCTTGGCGATGCGGAACGCCCAGCTCTCGCCCATTTTGATGGTCAGCGGCTTGGCGCCCGCGGCGCTCGCGGTCGCGATCAGCAGCGCGGCGAGCAGCCACTTCATCGCCATTCGTCCTTGAGGATCGAGAATAGCACGGTGTCGCGGACATGGCCGTTCCAGGTGATGCGGTCGGCGCGGAGCACGCCCTCGCGGACCCCGCCGATCTTGGCCATCGCCGCCTGGCTGCGCGCGTTGCGGCTGTCGACTCGGAACTCGACTCGGCGGATCCCGCAGCCGAACGCGCGGGCCAGCATCATGTCCTTGATGCGCTCGTTGAGCCCGCTCCCGCGCAGGTGCGGGCGGTAATAAGTGCCGCCGATCTCGAGCGCCTGGCGCCCCTCGTCGATGCCGAGAAAGCTCGCCATGCCCGCCAGTTCGTCGCCGTCGAACAGGACGAAGGTGTGGTTGAGCGGCGCGCCGGCCAGCTTGGTTATGGTCGCGTCGAATTCGTCCGGGAAGAAATTGAGCGAATAGATCGCCCAGATGTCGGGATCCTCACCGCAGGCAGCCTTGAGCGCCTCGCGATATTGTTCGCCGAACAATTCGGCACCGCAGCCCTCGCCGGTCATCGGCTTTTCAAGGCAGTCGATCATTCGCTCTCTAGATCGCGCGCGACATGGTCGGACCGAAGCAAGCGGTCGATGTGGGTGCCTTCGTCGAAGCTCTCATCGGCGCGGAACTTCAATTTCGCGGCATGCCTGGTCCGCACCCGGTTCGCAACTTCGCGCTGGAAGAAGGCGGTGTTGGTCCTGAGCGCCTTGAGCACGACCTCCTCGTCCTTGCCCAGCAGGGGTTTCACGAACACGATCGCGTACCTGAGGTCGGGCGACATGCGGACCTCGGTGATGCTGACGAGGTGGTCGGCCAGCACGTCGTCATGCACCTCGCCGCGCTGAAGCAGCTCGCTCAGTACATGGCGAACCTGCTCGCCGACCCGGAGGAGGCGGACGCTGCGGCCCTCGGGTGTTTCCTTGGTGCGCATGGCTACCGCGCAGTCTTTTCGCGCCTACGCCGAGCGAAAGCCGCCAAGAAGTACGGAATGGCGAGGAAGAGACAAATGCCGACAAATACAAGAACGAACGCTCTAAATGTCATCGACATCTCCCAAACTGTCCATCTCAAACCAAAGTCGATGATGGTCACTGCGAGAGCCGCAGCTCCCGTCTTAGCGACCGCAGGCCAACCGCTAACGGCAGTTTGCCAACCCCAAAATGCGCCTCCCATCGCAACTAGGAACAGGCCCAAGTGTAAAATCCTATCTTAGAGGGTCCGCGCGCGTTCCTCGACCTCGAATACTTCGAGATGATCGCCCGCCTTGATGTCGTTGGTGTCGGCCAGCATGACGCCGCACTCGAGACCCGAGGTGACTTCCGCGACGTCGTCCTTGAACCGGCGCAGCGAGGCGATCGTGGTTTTGGACACGATCACGTCGTCGCGGGTCAGGCGCGCGTTGAGGCCCTTGCGGATATTGCCTTCGAGCACGAGCAGGCCGGCGGCCTTGTCCTTCTTGCCCGCCGGGAACACTTCCTGGACCCGGGCGCGGCCGACGACGGTCTCGATGATCTCGGGGCCGAGTTCGCCCGCCATCGCCTGCTTCACCCAGTCGGTGAGGTGGTAGATGACGTCATAGTAACGGAACTCGACCTTGTGGCGGTTGGCGACCTCGCGCGCCTTGGCATTGGGGCGGACGTTGAAGCCGATGATCGGCGCTCCGGTCGAATTGGCGAGCATGACGTCGCTCTCGGTGATCGCGCCGACCCCGGAGTGGAGGACGCGGACCTTGATCTCGTCGATCGAGAGCTTGTTCAAAGCCGACACAATCGCCTCGGCCGACCCCTGGACGTCGGCCTTGACCACGAGCGCGAGCTCCTTGGTCGTCGAGGCGTGGTTGGCGAACATGTTCTCGAGCGTCACTGGCGGCGCGGTGGTCCGCTTCTTGTCGCGGACACCCTGCCGGTAACTGGCGACTTCGCGCGCCCGGCCTTCGTTCTCGACCACGGTCAGCTGATCGCCCGCCGAGGGCACGCCGTTGAGCCCGAGGACCTCGACCGGGACCGAGGGGCCGGCGGACTTCACCGGCTTGCCATGGTCGTCGAGGATCGCGCGGAC
>JANNDN010000285.1:0-5572 GCA_031387795.1 Sphingomonas sp. | reverse complement strand
GTCGAGCTGGGCGGCCATGCGGTCGAACAGGCCGATATCGATCAGCTGATGGAGGCCGGCCGAAACGCGATCGACCGCAAGGGTCAGGTGGTGCTCCACGCCAATCCCGCGCTCTACACGATCGACCGCGCGCACGGGGTCCAGCATCCGATCGGGCTCCACGCCAGCCGCCTTGGGGTCGACATCCACGTGATCGCCGCCGACCCCGCGCCGCTGCGCAATATCGATACCGTCATCCGCTCGGCCCACCTCGGGGTCCACGCCATCGTCGCCTCGCCGATGGCGGCGGCGCTCGCCTGTCTGAGTGAGGAGGAGCGCGAGCTCGGCGTCGCGCTGGTCGAACTCGGGGCCGAAGTCACCAACGTCTCGGTTCATCTCGGCGGAATGCTCGTCGGGCTGCGCTCGATCCCCTTGGGCGCGCGGGACATCACCAACGACATCGCCGGCGCCTTCGCGGTCCAGCGCCGCGACGCCGAGCGGCTGAAATGCTTCTACGGCTCGGCGATGACGAGCCCGCGCGACAATCACGAAATGATCGAGGCGGCGCAGATCGGGGCGGAGCAGGGTCAGGAGCCGGCGCGCATCACCCGCGCCCAGCTGATGATGGTCATCCGCGGCCGGATTGAGGAATTGACCGGCGAAATCGCCGCCGCGCTTAAGGAATTGGGGTTCACCGGCCCGGTCGGGCGCCAGGTCGTGCTCACCGGCGGCGGGGCGGAGCTCAAGAATATCGCCGATTATATGCAAGGCGTGCTGGGCCGCGCGGTCCGCGTCGGCCGGCCGCGGACGATCACCGGCCTTCCCGATGCGCACAGCGGCCCGGCTTTCTCGACCCTGGTCGGGCTCGCCGCGCTCGCCGCGTCCAACTCGGGCGATCTTCAGGACATCATGCTCAAATCGAGCACCAAGACCCCGTCTGGCGGGTTCTTTTCGAAAATGTTTTCCGCGCTCCGCCAGAATTACTGAGCGGGCGGGATGCTCGGTGGTTCAGGCGGTCTCGCCGAACTGCGCCCGAGCGGCCTCGATCGATTCGTGCCCCAAAGGGGTCAGTTTGCCGTGCGCGAAAATGACCGCGTCCGCGGCGGCGAAATTGACGCGATGGAGTTCGAGGTCCTTTTGCGCCGCCGCGCGCTGCTCTTCGTCGAGGACGCCTGAGGCGAGCAGCCGCTCGAGCGTCTGGTGCATCCGCGCGATCACATAAGCCGCGTGGAACACGCCATCCATCGGCCGCGGGTCGGTGCGGAGGGGATGGGCAAAATTCTCGTCGTCATCATTTTCGACCAAGGGTCCGCCAGCGCATTTCCCGAACAACAGATTGTGGCCGCTCTCGTGCGCCAGCGCCTGCGCGGTGTCGAGCACGCCCGACTGGCCGCGCGCGTTGAGCATGATCGCCCCCCACAGCATGTAGGAGGACGACCCGTCGAAGGT
This sequence comes from Sphingomonas sp., assembly GCA_031387795.1. Lineage (GTDB taxonomy): Bacteria > Pseudomonadota > Alphaproteobacteria > Sphingomonadales > Sphingomonadaceae > Sphingomicrobium. The sequence continues at coordinate 4,144 of JANNDN010000285.1, read as the reverse complement.
CAGTGCCTTGGGTTCTTCGGATCCGACCCCGACGACGATTTCAAAGAGCAATTCGCGGATTTCGTCGGCCATGCCCGGAAAGCCGCGATCGAGCAGGTCCATCGCCGCGGCGATGCGACCGAGAGCGGACTGGAGCGTCGGCTCGTCGGGTGCCTCGGCGACGATCTCTTCGGGCAGGAGCATGCGCCGGTAGCGCGCTTCGTCCGGCGATGGGCGATCGCCGAGCGACCGTGCCCAGACAAGCGGAGCGGGCGCTGCGCAACGCTCGAGCAACTCGCGCGCGAATTCGCGGGCCGGCTCGATCTCGTCGCGCTCAACCGCCAGAACCAGTTCGTAATAAGCGCCGAAAACGTGCGGCGACTGGCGGGTCGAGCGAGTGGCGCCGATCACTCGCGCCGCATCGTCATCCGAAATGCCGAGTTCTGCGCCGATGCGCTCGAAAATGTACGAAAGGCTCTGTGCGAGCCGGCCGCGCATGGCCGCGTCGAGGGCGCGTCCGCGCTTTGCGCCCGGCTCGAAGCCCCAGTCGCGAACCCGCGCCGGCGGGGCCATCGCCGCAGTCGTCAGAAAGAATTAGTTGCCGGGGTTCGTCGGCTTGGAACCGGTCTTGAGACCGATTTTCGTGCCGACTTTCAGACCGATCGAAGCGGTGATCCCTTCAACGGGCTTCACCCCTTCTTTCCCGCCGACCTTGGCGCCGATGCGGTGGCCAGACGTGTGGGCTGCGCCGCGATTGGCGACTACCTGCTCGAACCCGAGCATCTCATTCCAGTCGAGACGATTGGCCAATTTCTTTTCCGCCATGAACTTACCCCTACTGTGGCCTCGGCGGCCGCTTGACGCACTTTGTGCCAAATGCTGTCCTTAGGCAATATGTCTAATTTGCCCTTTGAAAGACGGCCATGATCGTCTTCGTTTCGTCCGAGCAGCACCGCTACACCCATCGTGACGTGACCAAGGAGAAGCAGGTCGAGTTTCGTACTCTTGCGTACGACAACCTCTTCACACTCGAGCTTCTGCCGCGCGCCGCCTACATTTTCTCGGACATGGACCGGCTGACCGCGGGGCAGCTGGCGCACGCGGCCATCAGCTTTCGGATGCTAAGGAAGAACGGCCTCCCGGCCTTCAGCGATCCGGCGCGTTTCCTCGGACGCTACGGGTTGTTGCGGCGGCTCCACGAGCAGGGCATCAACGATTTCAACGTCTATCGCGCGGACTCGTTCGAGGCCCCCCGCCGCTGGCCGGTGTTTGTGCGCACCGAAGGCGATCACAAGCATCCGGTCTCGGCATTAATCAGCGACCAGGCGGAGCTCGACAAAACCATCGCGCAACTCATCGCGGACGGAGTTCCGATCAGCACACTCCTGATTGTCGAATATGCGGCCGAGGAAACCCGGGCGGGTCTGTACCGGAAGCTGTCGGTGTTCCGCGTCGCCGACCGGATGATCGGCTACACCTGCGTCCATGACGACCAATGGATCGTCAAATATGGCAAACCCGGAATCGCCCCGTCCGAACTCTATGACGAGGAATATCGGTTCGTGGTCGAGAACCCCTATGGCGAGGAGATGCGGGCGATCTTCGACCTCGCCGGGATCGACTATGGCCGCATCGATTTCGGCTTGATCGGCGGTCGGCCGCAAATCTACGAGATCAACTCCAACCCCGACGTCAAGCTGTATCCCAAGTCAAACGGGGTCGAGCAGCGTGACCGCAGCAACGAGGTGTTCCGCGCCAATTATCTGGCCGCGCTCGAAGCCATCGACTTCGAGGTAAAAGCGAATCCGGAAGCGGCCGAAACGCTCTAGCCGAACGGCTTGACCTGGCCGCGCGATCGGGGTCTGTTTGCCGGCGGGGGGAATGCAGCGATGGCCACGACAGGTGCGATCCGTGCCGAGCCGACCAAATCGGCCACCATTGTCCTCATCTTGCTCGTGGGCCTCGCGATCCTGCTCAACTATATCGACCGCGGGGCGATCGCGATCGCGGCGCCGCAGCTCAAGCCCGAGCTGGGCTTAAGCGGGACCGAATATGGGCTCGCGGTTTCGGCCTTTTTCTGGACCTATGTTCCGCTGCAATTCTTCGTCGGCTGGGCCTGTGACCGCTGGTGCGTCTATCGGCTGATCGCCGCGGGCATCGGACTGTGGGCGCTGAGCACGATGGCGATGGGCCTGGTCGGCGGCCTCGCCGCATTGGTGGCCTTCCGGATTCTGCTCGGGGTCGGCGAAAGCATCACTTTCCCCGGCGCCACCAAGGTCATCGCCCGCCACATCGCTCCCGAAAGCCGCGGCCTCGCCAATAGCGTCGTCGCCGCGGGGATCGCGCTCGGCCCCGTCGTTGGCACCTTTGCCGGCGGGCTGATGGTCGCATCGCTCGGCTGGCGGACGATGTTCGTCGTGTTCGGGGCGATCACTTTGCTGTGGATCGTGCCGTGGCTCTTGAGCGCGCGCCGGCTCCCGGCGTTCGGAGCGCTGCGGGTCGCGGACCCGGTGCCGATCGGCAAGGTCGCCCGCACCCGCGCCGTATGGGCGATGGGGATCGGGCATTTCGGCGCGACCTATCCGCTTTATTTCATCATCATCTGGGTGCCGCTCTATCTGACCACGTCGCGCGGCCTCACGATTACCGCGATGACCTATCTCGCGACGCTGGGCTTTGTCGCTCAGGCGCTCAGCGCGGTCGGCCAGGGGTGGCTGTCCGACCGCCTGGTCCGGCGCGGGTGGGATGAGGCGGCGCTTCGGCGCGGGCTGATGATCGGCGGCAATCTTGTGATGGCGGGGGCGGTCGTTGCGCTGATGCTGGCGCGAACCCCGCCCGCGATCGCCGTCTGCCTGGTGGTGTTCGGCGCGGCCAGCGCCACCGGGGGTGTCAATCTCTACGCCATCGCGCAGATGTTCGCCGGGCCGCGGGCCGCGGGCAGCTTCATCGGCATCCAGAACGGGCTCGGTAACGTGCCCGGCATCCTCATGCCGATCATCACCGGGATGATCATCGATTGGACCGGAGTCTACGACAACGCCTTCCTGCTGACCGCCGCGGTGTGCGCGGTCTCGGCCTTGTGGTGGGCGTTCGGGGTGCCGAAAATCGAGCCGATCAAGCTCGACTGAGTCTTTGGCGACACAAATCTGTGTAAAATTATCGCGCGAATGAGCTTTTTCGCTTGGCTTGCGGTGTGCGATGATTCAAAGATTCATACTGGAGAGTCAAAGCACTTAGCGAGACGGGGAGGGTCTGACCCATGAGCATCGATTTCATCCGGCCGGAAGTCGACGAACTCCGTCCGCGGATCAGCGTGATCGGCGTCGGCGGAGCGGGCGGCAACGCCATCGCCAACATGATGGGCGCGGACGTTCAGGGGGTCGACTTCATCGTCGCCAACACCGACGCTCAGGCGCTCAACGCCTCCGCGGCTGACCGGCGAATCCAGCTCGGCCTCAGGATCACCCAAGGATTGGGTGCCGGAAGCCGGCCCGAAATCGGCCGCGCCGCTGCGGAAGAGACGCTCGAGGAAATCGAGCGCGCGCTTGATGGCGCGCACATGTGCTTCATCGCCGCCGGCATGGGTGGCGGCACCGGCACCGGCGCTGCGCCGGTCATCGCCAAGGCCGCGCGCGATCGCGGCATCCTCACCGTCGGGGTGGTGACCAAGCCGTTCGCCTTCGAAGGCTCGCGCCGTGGCCGCTCGGCCGATGCCGGGATCCAGGAGCTTCAGCAGCACGTCGATACGTTGATCGTCATTCCCAACCAGAATCTGTTCCGCCTCGCCAATTCGGAAACGACCTTCAAGGAAGCGTTCGAAATGGCCGACGAGGTGCTCCAGCAGGGCGTCCGCGGGATCACCGATCTGATGGTCATGCCCGGCCTCATCAACCTCGACTTCGCCGACGTCCGTTCGGTGATGAGCGAGATGGGCAAGGCGATGATGGGCACCGGCGAGGCCGAAGGCGACAATCGCGCCATCGAAGCCGCGGAAAAGGCCATTTCCAACCCGTTGCTCGACGGCGTCAGCATGAAGGGCGCGCGCGGGGTCATCATTTCGATTACCGGCGGCGAGGACATGCGCCTGATGGAGGTCGACGAGGCCGCCAGCCACATCAAGGAACTGGTCGACCCCGATGCCAACATCATCTGGGGCTCGGCGTTC